>JAJRCY010000041.1 GCA_028678715.1 Methanomicrobiales archaeon
ATGATCCTGGGCTCCCCCACCTACTTTGCCGACGTCAGTACCGAGACGAAGGCCCTCATCGACCGGGCCGGGTTCGTGGGCATGGCCAACGGGGGGCTCTATGCCCGGAAAGTGGGGGCGGCGGTGGTGGCGGTGCGCCGGGCCGGGGCGATCCACGTCTTTGATACCATCAACCACTTCTTCGGGATCAGCTGCATGTTCACGGTCGGCTCGTCGTACTGGAACCTGGGCTTCGGCCTGAACCCCGGGGACGTGGAGAAGGACGAGGAGGGGATCCGGACGATGCAGAACCTGGGCGCCAACATGGCCTGGATACTCCGGAAGATCCACGGGTGAAGGCCCCTCGAGAGAAGGCCTCCTCCCGTCGTATCCCGGGGGCTGCCCGTTCCCTCCCCTCCGTCTACCCGGATCGCGGGGCCCGGGCGATGGGATAACGAGGAACCCCACTCCCGTCGCAGGCCGGAAAAATCACCGCCACACGGTATCAGAAGAAGGAGAGCAGGTGCGCAAGATCAGGCAGCCGGAAGGGAACGAGCGATCCGGTCCCCCCTTCCCTGTACCCCACCCGCAGGAAGGCAGGGAAGAGGTTTCCTGCGACGGGGACGGGTGTGGGCGTGGGGGTCACGGTGACGGGAAGAGTCTCGGGGACAGGAAGGGTCTCCGTGACGGTCACGAGCATCGCATCCACCACCGCGGGTGAGGCGCCGGATTCCACCAGTGTTACCGCACGGTACTCTTCAAATCCCGGATAGCGGAGCAGGATCGTGTGGCGTCCCTGTGAGACATTACCCAGGGACACCGGGGTTACGCCCCGGGCGACACCGTCGATGAAGAGGGATGCCCCCGGGGGTGTCGAGGTCACCACCAGTGTTCCGGACAGGGGTGCAAGCCGGATCAGGTACACATCATCCCCCCTCCCGAACGAATCCGTGGTCCCTGCAATGACAACACCCCCGTCGGACGTTCCCTGGATGGAGGAGGCGGAATCGTACCGTGCGCCGCCAAAGGTCCGCTCCCAGAGAGGCGTCCCCAGGGAACTCCCCCGGACGAGAGAGATATCCGTCGATGGACCAACGGAACTGGTCCTGCCGGCAAGGTAGAACCCGTCATCCCCGGTCATGGCAACTGCCGCGCCATACTCGCTGCCGCCGCCACCTATCGCCCGTTCCCACTGGAGGCGTCCATGGCTATCGGTCCGGACGACGTAGGCATCCCAGTGCCCTGAAAGGAGAGGATCCGTTCCCCCGGCAATGACAAAACCGCCATCCCCTGCCCTCGCAACGGCTCTCCCCTCCTGTATTCCCGGGCCCCCGAAATGTTGCTCCCAGAGTACCGTGCCATTCGATCCGGTGCGGACCAGAAAGACGTCGCTGGATGGCCCGAACGAGCCGGTGGTCCCCGCAATAACAAAATCCCCGTTGTCAGCGGAAAGGAGGCTGAACCCCGCATCGTCCCCCGCGCCTCCGTACGTCTTCTCCCAGAGTCTCCTCCCGTCCTCTCCTGTCCGGACCAGGTACATATCTACCGATGGCCCGAACGAGCCGGTACTCCCCGCGATCGCGTATCCCCCGTCATCCAGCGGGAGTACGGCATGGCCGTAGTCGCTCCCGGTTCCGCCGTAACTGCGCTCCCAGAGCTTTCTCCCCGCGTCATCCGTCCGGACCAGGTACACATCCGTGGAACTGGCAGGTGACCAGGACCAGCCGGTGACGATAAAACCCCCATCCCCGGTCTCCCGGACATCGGCCCCGAACTCGTCCGCACGCGTTCCGAGGTTCTGTTCCCAGAGGAGCATGCCCGTGGGACCGATCCTGAGCAGGTAGACGTCAAAATCCCCGCGGCCGAAGGAATTGGTACTCCCGGCAACAATGAATCCACCGTCAGCGGTCTCCCGCACGGATGCACCGAGGTCGCACATCGCGCCGCCATACGTCCATGCCCAGGACTCGACCAGCTGCGTGTCCGCAGAGACAGGAAGGAGGAGACCGGTACACAGCAGGAGTCCTGCAACCGCCCATACCGCCCTGCCCCAGGAGGTTTTCATCGCCATTCCACCCGCTGAACACCGAAACGACAGCGGGTTGTTGCTGGGGGGTGATATAGCTTGCCCTGGCCAGACGTGATCAGGCCTGGCATGCAGTCCCTTCTCCTCAGGCCCCTTGCGGGGAGTGATCCCGGGGGAGGCAGGAGGACCGGGGGCAGACCGTGGCCGGGTACATACCTGCAGGTGGAACCATTATCCTCTCCTCCGGCAACCGTGTGGTGAGGATGAAGGAATGAGCGAGGCTGCGGCAGGACGGGGATGCATGGGCCGGGACATCCGGGGAAGGAGATCTTCCGTCAACGGGAGATGGCGCATCTCCCGGAGTATCGTTTTTCCCCTGTGCGCGGCCCTTCTCATTGGCCTTGTCATCTGGCCGGTTTCCGGGGTGATCACCATCACGGAATCGGCCCAGGGGGTATACCAGATCGGCGAGCCGGTGACCTTCTCCGGTCTCAACACGGAGAATACCACCACCTACCTCTTCATGATAGGCCCGTACCTGGATGAACGGGGCACGATGCTCTCCAACACCTCCCAGCTGGCCAAGGATGGGCATCTCGATTCCACGGGGGTGGGGTCTGACTGGACCTGGAGCTTCTCCTGGGACACCTCCGGACCGGGAGTCGCATTGTATGAAGGAGTCTACCTGATCTACGCGGTGGACCGGCCTGCAGACAAGAGCAACGTCGTGGGGAAAAACCATGATACCCGCACGATCGAGTTCCGGGGGCGGCTCCTCCCCGTCACCACGCCGCCCACCGAGACCCCCACACCGGTCCCCACCTGGACCCGCCCTCCCGCCGGGAGCGACGTGAGAGTGTCCTTTGATCCCACCAACGATGCCCCGGGGAAGTTCGATGGCCTGATCCTTGCCTATGAGGCAGTCCGGGGCACGGGGGACTCGGACATCTACCTGTACGACATCGCCACGGGGAACACCACGGCCATCGCCACCGGCCCTGCCATCCAGCGGACTCCCGCCGTTTCCGGAGATATGGTGGTCTATACCGCCTACACGAAGAAGGGGTGGGAGCAGACCGACACCGACCTGTACCTCTACCGGATCAGCACCGGGGAGACCACCCGGATCACACTCCCGGGCGAGCAGGTGAACCCCCGCATCTCCGGTAACCTGCTGGCCTGGCAGGACGAGCCGCCCGGCCATAGCAGCGTGAACCTGATGCTGCAGGACCTGTCCACCGGAGCCCAAATGAAGGTCCCCACCCGGATGTGGGCGTACAGCCCCGATATCTCGGGGGACCAGGTGATCTGGATCGACAACCCGGCCGGGCCTGCGGTGTACCTGTACGACCTGACCGGCGACACATGGCAGCGGGTCACCAACCGGACCGGCATCCAGGGACAGCCCGTGCTGGACAGGGGCCGGATCGCCTGGGCTGACTCGCGGGGCGATGACATCGATATTTTTGTCCTTGACCTGGCGACCGGGGTGGAGACGCAGGTGACGGAAGGCGACGGGAACCAGTTCACACCTTCCCTGTCAGGAGATCGGGTCGTATGGATCGATTTCCGGAACAGGAACCACGACGTGTACACCTACGACCTGGCCACCGGCCGGACGACGGAGGTCACCACCAACCCGGCTGAGCAGGAGAACGTACAGATCGGGGGTTGCATCGTTGCCTGGTCCGATGACCGGAACGGGTCCTACGATGTATACTACCAGGAGCTCTCCGGCTGCACGCCGCCGCCGGCCATCGGCATGGTATCGCTCCCGGAGGAGACTCCCGTCGCGACCGAGACTCCGGTCACCACCCGGACCACGGTTCCGACGACAGTGGCGACACCGCCGGAGACTCCGGTCCCGACCACGCAGTCCCCGGGATTTCCTGCTGCCCTCGCCCCTGCGGGGATCGGGGCGGCTCTCCTGGCCTGGAGAAGATCGAAGGGCTCGCCATGATCTGTTCCAACGGGTTCCCGCCCGGGGGAACGCCTCGGGGGAGGGAGGGTTCTTCCCGCCTGGTGTGAGGGCGCCTCCCCCATTCCCACACTCCAGGGCTCATTTCTCCCGGTGACTCCCATCGCAGAAGGGTTTGTTGCCCGACCTGCCGCAGCGGCAGAGGGTGACCCGGTTCCGGACCTCGTAGGTGAACCCCCGGGAGGAGATCACGGGAATCCTTCCCCGGACCCAGACGGGACCGGTCACCCCTTCCCCCGGGCCCTCGACGACACCGATGGACGGTGCAAGGACCGGTTCCATGGGCTCGCCGGTATTTTTGTCCCAGAGCACCAGCCGCCCTGAATGGCACCTGGCCACCTCTTCGACGGCCTTCTCCATCATCGCCGGATCCCTCTGCCGCTCCACCAGGTCCCAGATCCCCCGGCCCCGGACACAGAACCGTGCATGGGAGCAGAAGCCGGGGGCGTCGCTCATCCGGATATCCTGACCCTCCACCCATTCCGCCCTCTCCAGGTACGGGACGCGACTGGCCGTTTCAGTCCCGTCAAAATAATTCTTCAGGTGGGTCCCGTCACAGAAAGGTTTGTTCCCCGATCCGCCGCAGCGGCAGAGAGCGTACCGTTCCTGCACGGGATACCGCTCCCCTTCCTGCCATGCCACCGAATCCCCTGCATCATTGCAGACAATGATCTGCCGGGATAGGGGGACACCCCCGGAGACCAGGTAGGGGCCGTTCTTCGCGATCCGGATCTGTGGGGCATTGTTCATCTCTTCCCCGACCATGGCTCACCGCTGAAGTATGGGATGATGGGTATGATGAGGTCTCGTGCAGGCTCCAATCCGCTCCACCGGTTCCCGGATCCTCCGCATACCGTTCGGGATCCTTCCCGCCCGTCGAGGCGAGGCTACGGGGTCGTGGCTCCGAAAGAGCCGGCTGCACGATGGGGAATGGGAGAGGGGGAAAAAGAGGTGGTGGGATCCGGTCTGAAGTGATCCGTCACTTTTTCAGCCAGTGATCGAACCGCTGGGTTTTCTCGTCTCCCATCAGGCAGAACGATGAGTATTTCAGCCCCTGCATCTTGGCAACCGGGCAGCCCATGCAGATACATCCTTTGTTCGCGGTGATACAATGGAAGCTGTGCCCCATGGAGCAGAAGAGCCCCTCCATCGCGTTCCTTGAGCAGTCGTTGTAGGTGGGGCATTTCGGACAGACGCACATCTTCAGGAGCTCCCCCACCTTTGCCATGACCTGCTCCCGGGGCATGGCCATCATCTGCCTCTGCATCTTGAGGTACTGGTCCTCGACCGGCTTTTCCTCTTTCTTTCCCAACAGTGCCATCAGGGTCACCCGGTGGTTCCTTGGAAGGTGGCTATTTAAATATTACGGAGGGCGGAGAAACGGTCCACGGATAATTCCTCACCGGGATTCCAGCCCGTACAGGAACGAAGAAAATACTCGAACGTCAGCTTACCGGTCCCCATGCCGGGCGCCGTGCCGCAATTCCCGCTGTAGCACCTTCTGCATTGACCTGAGCAATTTCATGTCAGGTTCGTCCCGGTAAGGCGTGATGTCCAGATCCGGTGGGATCCGTGTAAGGCGTTCATCACCGGCTTCCTTGATGAACCGGTCCATGAACCGGCTGTAGGCGCGCCATGACACGCCCTGGGCTCTCACGGTCTCCTCTTCGGCCCGGAGTGCAATCTGGTGTGCGCGCTGGTACACGAGGCCCGGCTCGTCCAGGAGCGATTTCTCAACAGACCCATGCAGTATCATGGGTGGGAATCGAACCCGCGAACTCCTTCAAGACGGCCCCTCCCTTTCAGGATGCTGCTTTCCCGGCGCTTACAGTGACGGATGGATACCAGGGCGGGAAGGAGATGAGACCTTCTTCCCGGACCGGATCGTGGAATGTGATCTCACTGCCATTCTTTTCGACGGTGGTGATATAGGAGAAATACCTGTGCCGCCTGAGTTCCGGGAGATTGTCGTACCGGACGACCTCTGATGGCGTGATATTCCGGTATTTCTCAAAGTTCAGTTCCCGTGTAACCCCCCGGAACATATCATATGCCAGGACGGAGTAGGACGCATTCTCCTCCCGTATGACAATCCATTGAAAGGGATGGAAGGTGGGAAAGGATCTTCCGTGAGTCTTCCTGTGCACGGACCACTTCATCCCGGCACTGACAACGATCATACCGGTAAATATCGCCCCGTACACTCCGGCGAACTCATGCGTGAGACCCCGGACAAGGATGATTGCCAGCGAGACGAGGCCAAGGACCGTGATCAGGAGAAAGACGGGCATGGGGAACAGGCTCAGGCCAAACCGTTTTTCCGTGACGGGATACAGGAGCGGCAGGCCGGGGGATGCCAGGTAATCCAGGAACAGGTGGAGGTAGGCCCCGGCGAGCACACAGGCAAATGCCGGAAGGAGAAGTCCTCCCGGTATGGATTCCAAGAGGAGACCTGCAGATGAGAGGACAAGTATTGCACCGAACGCAATAGCCGAGAGGATCGTGGCGCCGACAACGCTGTGGGTGAACCCGCCATGAAAGAGGAGGTAGAGAGAGGGATTGCGACGGGAGATGAAAGAGTATGCCATATCGATATCGAGGATTACTGCCCCGAGGACGCCAAACGGGATGAACCCGGCATTGCCTGTCGCAAAGAGGATCACCAGGATGGCGACCGCATGGGTGAAAATATCCATGGGATCACGGTGGCATGTACCGGGGCAAAATGATAGGGATCCGCGAACGTCGTGCCACGCCCGGTCATCCGTCGCTCTTTGATATCGACGAGAGCCAGGCACGGGATCCTTCGGCCCGAGTGTGGCTCTCGAAGATCGCCGGCCTGATGTAATTGATGGACCACCCGTCCCGGAAGCTCTCCCGTATCTCCCTCTCCGTGATCCTCCTGGGACCGTACCCGGCGGGCTCACGATCGCTGAAGCAGAGCATGAAATATTTCCCGGCCGGATTCAGGATGGCGGCAAGGTTATTCACAAAGACCGGGCGGTCTTCGTCGGACAGGGTATGGAAGAGCCCTGAATCGGTGGCGGTATCGAACTTCCGGTTGAGGCTGGTGAGATGCAGTGCGTCCAGGACGAGAAAATGGACGGGCAATCCTCTCTCAGCAGCCTTCTCCCGTGCCTTCTGGATCGCCTGGGATGCGGTATCAATCCCCCACACCTCGTGTCCCTCTCCCGCAAAGAGGAGGGCATTCTCACCTGTCCCGCATCCGATGTCCAGGACCGACCCGGAGACCTCCCCCCTCCGGACCAGCTCCACGAACTCCTTCTGGGGCCGGCCGATGTCCCAGGGGGGTCTGCCCTGATAGGCCGATTTAAAGAAGTCCATGGCTCATCATAGCCACTGGTAAGCCATCATTGTTTCTTCACGGAACTGCAAGACTCCGGCGAAATGCCAAACGTTCCTTTTATGATAAAATGGCATTTGAATCGGGATTATGTTACGCAGCAATGACTGGTGTTTCACGCGTTCACAGGATTCAGTTTTGGTGGTCTCATCAGGGTGAAAGCAATGAAAATACCGACGAGTGCAAGTGCGAGCACATACGGAAATACTCCGAGATATGTTCCAGTCGACGCCTTGATGAAACCGGCCAGCTGCGGCCCGGCAATCGCGCCTGCCCCGAACGCCAGGAACACAACGCCGTAGCACCTCGGGTAATCGCGGGTGCCAAAGAAACTTCCTGTGGCCGTCGGTGCGATGGCCAGCCAGCCCCCGAGACAGCCCCAGAGGATCGCAAAGGCAAGGATGTACACCGG
>JAJRCY010000042.1 GCA_028678715.1 Methanomicrobiales archaeon
CGCCTGCAGCGTGACCCACACCCATCCTGCCGCCATCGCCGCGGCCACCACCGTGGGCATGCTCCTCCACCACGCTTTGCACGGGTCCGTCGAGGCCCTCTCCCTGGCCCGGGAAGTGGCCGCGACCGAGGACCGGGATCTGGGGGAGAAGATCCGGAACGCGCTTCTCCGGGAGAAGGAAGGGACGCCCCTGGAACGGGCCATCACCGTCATCGGCAACGACGTCTCGGTGTACCAGACGCTGCCGCTCGCGTTCTTTCTCCTGTCGCGCTATGACCAAACCGCCGACCTGCTGGCCGCCGCCGCCCATGTCGGGGGCAACACCGACACCATCGGATTCATCTGCGGGGCCTATGCCGGCGCCCGGTACGGGAAACAGGTGCTGCCTGCGAATCTCGTGGAAACAATCGAGAACAGGCAGCGGATCGTGGTTCTGGCCCAGATGCTGCAGGAAATCTACAATAAAAAGCCTTAAATTTTTCCCTCCACATCACCTTCTATGGATATTGCGATTATCGGGGCCTCCGGTTACACCGGGGGCGACCTGATCCGCCTGCTCCTCACCCACCCGAAGGCTCAGGTGACCTGCGCCACCTCGCGGAAGCTCGCGGGGAAGCCTGTCGTCTCGGACCAGCCCCACCTGAAGGGCCTCACCGATCTCGTCTTCACCAACCCGGACGTGGATGCCATCGACGCGGATCTGACGTTCCTGGCGGTCCCCCACACGGCAGCCATGCAGTATGCGGGCCGGCTGCTCCAGCGGGGGATCCGGGTGGTGGACCTCTCCGCCGACTACCGGCTGCCGAAGGACGTATACGAGAAGACGTACGGGGTCACCCACACGGATTACTTCGAGATGCCCTACGGCCTCTGCGAGCTGCACCGGGAGGAGGTCCGGGGCGCCCGTGCCGTGGCCAACCCGGGCTGCTTCCCCACGGGAGCCACCCTGGCCGCAGCCCCCCTCGCGACGCATGCGAAGGCCGTGATCTTTGACTCGAAGACCGGGGTCTCCGGTGCCGGGAACGCCCCCACGGCCACCACCCACTACCCCTCCGTGGCCGACAACGTGGGTGCCTACAAGTGGACCACGCACCGCCACCTGGCGGAGATGAAGATGGAACTCTCCCGCCTGGGGTCCCGGGCGCCCTGCTACTTCACCCCGCATCTCGTGCCGGTGAACCGGGGGATCCTGACGACCGCCCACATCCTGCTGGAGGGATCGATGGAGCAGGAAGAGGTGGAGCGGATGTACCGGAAGTTCTACGACAAGGAGTTCTTTGTCCGGTACCAGGCCCCCACCCTGGCGGGAGTGCGGGGCTCCAACTTCTGCGACCTTGCCGTCGAGGTGAGGGAGGGGAGAGCGGTGGTGGTCTCGGCCATCGACAACCTGGTGAAGGGGGCCAGCGGGCAGGCGATCCAGAACATGAACCTGATGTGCGGTTTTGATGAAAGGGACGGCCTCCGGGGAGCCGGGGTGCTGCCATGAGAGGGAGGATGCGATGAAAGTCAGGGACGTGATGACCCGGGACCCGGTGACGGTGAACCCGGAGACCACCGTGAGGGAGGCCGCCGGCCTCCTGCGAAAGCACGGCATCGGCGGCCTTCCTGTCGTGGAAGGCGGTCGCGTGGCAGGGATGATCACCGAGTCGGATATCCTGGGCCTCCTCGAGACGAAGGGTCCCAGCGATGACCTGTGGCTCCCAGCACCGCTGGAGATCCTGGAGATCCCGGTGCGGGAGTACGTGAACTGGGCCCGCACGAAGCAGGCCCTCTCGCACATCGGGGACCGGCCCGTGCGGGAGGTGATGTCGTCCCCCGCCATCACGGTGGAGGAGGACGTGGAGATCGAGGATGCCGCGTCCCTGATGCTCGGGGAGGGGGTCGCCCGGCTGCCAGTGGTCCGGGCGGGGATGCTTGTGGGGATCATTGCCCGGGAGGACATCATCCGGGGAGTGGCGTCGGGGTCCGGGGACAGTGCATGAAGTCCATCTGCGCCGTTGAGGGCGTCGAGGCGGCCGGGATCAAGGAGGGGAGGTTCGGCCTGGCCCTGGTCCGGGCGCAGGGGACTGCTGCCGCGGTCTTCACCTCCAACCGGGTCCGGGCGGCCCCCCTCCAGCTGATGCAGGAACGGATCCGGAAGGGCCGGCTGGACGGGATTCTCGTCAACAGCGGGTGCGCCAACGCCTTCACCGGGAAGCGGGGCTTCTCGGACGCGGAAGCCATGGGTGGCATCGGGGCCGAGTACCTCGGCACCGATTCGGAGCGGGTGGGGGTGGCCTCCACCGGGGTCATCGGGCGCTACCTGGACCTGCCCCTGATCCGCCGGCAGTGCGGGGAGATTGCGCCCCGGCTCGCCCGGAGCGACGACGGGGAAACCGCCGCCGCCCGGGCCATCATGACGACGGATCTCGTGGAGAAGCATGCGCTGGTCCGGAGGAAGGCATTCACTGTCGCGGGCATCTGCAAGGGCAGCGGGATGATCGCCCCGAACATGGGCACCATGATTGCGCTCCTGTACACGGATGCCAGGGTCCCCGCGGGTCAGCTGCGCACGACGCTCCGGTCCGCCGTCAGCCGGACCTTCAACCGGGTGGTGGTGGACGGGGACGAGAGCACGAATGACGTCGCGTTCTGCACGGCCACCGGTGAACGGGGGAAGCCCGCCGCGGGCGAGTTTGCGGCGGCGCTGGAGGAGTGCTGCCGCTCCCTGGCCCGCGAGATCGCCATGGATGGCGAGGGGGCCACCAAGCTGATCGAGGTCCGGGTCCGGGGCGCACCGGATGAGCGTTCCGCGGCAAAGGTGGCCCGGACCATCGCCGGATCACCGCTCGTCAAGTGCGCGGTGTACGGGGAGGACCCCAACTGGGGGAGGGTGGTCGCTGCCGCAGGCAGGGCAGGCGTGGCCTTCGACCCGGACCGGGTCTCCTTCTGGGTGGGCCAGGGGAAGATGCGGTCCCCCATGGTCCGGGACGGCGTGATCGTGGCGAGCCTTGACCGGGCGAAGGCGGCCATGGCCGGAAAGCAGGTGATGTTCGAGCTGGATCTCGCCGCGGGCGAGGGTGAGGCGGCCGCGTGGGGGTGCGACCTCACCGAGAAGTACGTGGAGATCAACGGGAGGTACACGACATGAAGCGGGAACAGGTGCTGATGGAGGCCCTGCCCTACATCCAGAAGTTCCATGGGAAGACCATCGTCATCAAGCTGGGCGGCCACGCGATGGTGGACCCCCGGATCCTGGAGATGGCGATACGGGACGCGGTGCTGCTCCGCTATGTGGGCATGAAGGTGGTGCTGGTGCACGGAGGCGGCCCGGAGATCACGAAGAAGATGCAGGCCATGGGCAAGGAGCCCCGGTTCGTGGCCGGCCTCCGGATCACCGACCGGGAAACGATGGAGATCGCCCAGATGGTGCTCGTGGGCAAGATCAACGACGGCATCGTCTCCCTGATCGCCCGGTGCGGTGCAAGGGGGATCGGCCTCTCGGGGAACGACGGGAACCTGATGATCGCACGGAAGATGGAAGTCCAGCAGGTGAAGAACGGGGACGAGCTGCAGGAGGTGGACCTGGGATACGTGGGTGAGATCGAGCAGGTGGACCCGGCGGTGCTCCACACGCTCCTCGAACGGGACTACATCCCGGTCATCGCCCCCATCGCCATCGACCGTGAGGGGAACTCCCTGAACATCAATGCCGATACGGCGGCGGGCGAGATCGCCATCGCGCTCCAGGCCTACAAGCTCGTGAACCTCACGGACGTGGATGGCGTGATGGACGGGACCCGGAAGGAGGTGTTCCGGAAGCTCTCCGCCGCCGAGCTGGAACGGCTCATCGACGACGGCACGGTCTCCGAAGGGATGATCCCCAAGATTGCGGCATCCTTAAAGGCGGTAAAGAGTGGCGTTGCATATGCCCACATCATCAACGGCAACCGGGAGCACAACCTGCTGCTCGAACTCTTCACGGATGCCGGCGTGGGCACCATGATCTCGGGCTAGGCTCCTCCCTCTTTTCTCCTCCCCTCCGTGCGGCTCGCCTGCGGCACACAAGGAACCATTCCCGACTCCACCCGGCATGGGAGTGGGCGTTGTCCTCGCCATTCCCCTGCGGGTCTTCTCATGCAGCAGGAAGACGGCAGCCCTCCCGGCTCTCGTTGACCCCGCGCCGGTTCCGTAAGACCTCTGCAGCAGTTCCGAGGTGATCCGGTCCCTTTTCCGGCAAGCGATGGAGATATACCCCGGAAGAGGGAGATTCTCCCAATGCAGCTCGCGAGCGTGCTCTTTGTCGTCCTCCTCTCCACCATCGGCCTCTCCCTCCTCCTGAAGGGCTTTCTCTCGATGGGGAATGGGATGCGGGACTCGTTCCCCCTGTCGCGGCGATCGATCCTGGCCCTGGGAGTCGTCTTTGCCCTCCTCTTCCTGTCAGTCGGCCTGATGCTGTGGGGCCTGGCCTGATGTGCTGCTGCGGGGTGGCGCGGTTGCGGGGAGGGATGGCAACGGGAGTTATGTATCCGGAAGGGGAGAAGGTACTGCATGAAGCATGGTTTCCCCGGGTTGTCCCAGCCTGCACGGTGGTGATCCCCTGATGCCGGATGCCATCATCGATGTCCAGGATCTGGCCCATTCGTTCGGCGACGTGAAGGCCGTGGACGGGGTCTCCTTCCAGGTCAGGAAGGGCGAGATCTTCTCCTTTCTCGGTCCCAACGGGGCCGGCAAATCCACCACCATCAACATCCTGACAACCCTCCTGCCGATTCAGCGGGGGACCGTGCGGGTCGCCGGTTATGACGTGGCCAGTGAACCCGAGGCGGTGCGGCAACAGATCGGGATCGTCTTTCAGGAGGAGACACTGGACCGGGATCTGACGGTGTGGGAGATCCTGGAATTCCACGGCAGGCTCTACAGCATGGAACGGGCCGCACGCCACCGGCGGATCGATGAGATGATGGGTCTCGTGGAGCTCACGGCCAAGCGGGATGTGCAGATCAAACACCTCTCGGGCGGTATGAAACGCAGGCTTGAGATCGCGCGTGGCCTGATGACGCGCCCCCAGGTACTCTACCTTGACGAACCGACCCTGGGGCTGGACCCCCAGACCCGGATGCGGACCTGGGAGTACATCCGGAAGGTGAACGACGAGGGAACCACCATCTTCCTCACCACCCACTACATGGACGAGGCCGATCGGCTCTCGGACCGGATCAGCATCATCGACCACGGGAGGATCATTGTGACGGGAACGGCAGAAGAGCTGAAGAATGCGCTGGGTGAGGACATGATCTACCTGGAGACAGATGATAACCGGACGGCGGAGGAGGTACTTGCAGGGATTGATTCTGTGAAGGACGCAAAGCCGGCTCTCCGGGGGCTATCGGTGGCCATCACCGGCGAGGGAGCCCGCAGCCTGCCGGTGATCCTGGAGCGGCTGAAGGCAAGGGGGATCGGGATACGGTCCGCCAGCCTGAAGAAACCAACGCTGGACGATGTCTTTGTCCACTTCACGGGCAGGGAGATCCGGGGGTAGGAGGCAGGCGCGATGGCGATGGAATTCCTGACCATCTACTGGCGGGACATGCTCCGGTTCTTCCGGTTCCGGGGCCTCCTCTTCGCCTCCCTCGTGCAGCCGGCCCTCTGGATGGCGTTCTTCGGTGTGGCCATGTCCTCCAACTTTGACCGGTTCAGCATGCCGGCCGCCCTGCCGCCGGGGGCGCTGTTCGTCCCCTACCTCACCTTCATGGCGGCAGGCGTCATCGCCCTCACCACCCTCTTCACCAGCCTCTTCGGTGGCATCAGTCTCCTGTTTGACAAGAACTGGGGGCTCATGCGGGAGATCCTGGCAAGCCCGATTCCCCGCAGCCACCTGCTGCTCGGGATCAGCCTCTCGGGCATGACCAAATCCTATATCCAGGTGGTGATCATCATGATCTTCGGCCTCCTCATCGGGGTCCGGTTCTTCCCCGGCGCGTCGCCCCTTCACATCGTCGTCGCGATCGCCGGGATCCTGCTCTTTGTGGGGATCTTCTCCCTTGGCTTTCTCTTTCTCTCCTCCACCATCTCCATGCGCATGGAGACACCGGAAGGGTTACAGGGGGTGATCACCCTCCTCTCCATGCCCATCTTCTTTGTCTCCAATGCCCTGTACCCGGTGAACACCTTCCCCTGGGCCATGCAGGCTGCCAGCGTGGCAAACCCCCTCACCCACATGGTGACCGGGATCCGGTATTTTGCCATCGGCCCCGATTTCTATGCCCTGGGAGGCCACTACATCACCACTCCTCTGGACCTGCTCCTCTCTCTCGGTGCGCTCCTGGCCTTTGCGGGAGTGATGTTTGCGATCGCATGGTGGACATTCAAAAAGGCGGTGGTGACATGATACGGGACCGGATGAGATGCCGGAAGGGATGGGCACCATGAAGAGGAAGGGAGAAGGTGAGCCGAAGAAATCGGATACCGTCGTATTCCGGAAAGGGGACCTGACCCTGATCCGGGATGACTTCCTGACCACCACGCGGATCCTTGACCATTCAGTGGACCTGATTGTCACGTCACCTCCCTATAACGTCCACATCGAGTACGGGGCTGTCAGGGACGACATCTCGTACAGCGAGTACCTGGAGTTCACCCGGCGCTGGCTCGCGAGGGCATGGGCCGTCTCCCGGGACGACGGCAGGCTCTGCCTGAACATCCCGCTGGACAAGAACCTGGGCGGGCAGCAGCCGGTGTACGCGGATATCCTGGGCCTCGCCCGGGAGGCCGGGTGGCGGTACCACAGCACCATCATCTGGAACGAGCAGAACATCTCCCGCAGGACTGCCTGGGGGTCCTGGCGATCTGCCCGGGCCCCCTACGTGATCGCGCCCGTGGAGGTGATCCTCGTCATGTTCCGGGAACGGTGGCGGAAAACCCGCCCTGGCGTCTCGGACATACCGCGGGACGAGTTCATTGACTGGACGAACGGCGTCTGGACCTTCAGTGGCGAGAAGCGGAAGAAGACCCGGCACCCGGCACCCTTCCCGGTGGAGCTGCCCCGACGGTGTATCCGGCTCTTCAGCTACCTCGGGGATACCATCCTGGATCCCTTCCTGGGGAGCGGGACCACGCTCCTTGCCTGCGCAGCGCTGGGAAGGAAAGGGATCGGGGTGGAGATCGACCCCGCCTACTGTGCGGTGGCGGAGGAGCGGATCCGGGAGGTGATGGGGGATCTGCAAGGGGGAGATCGCCCGGAATGAAAAGGGACCGGGGGAACTCCCGCTGTTTTGTGCTCATCTGGCCGGCTGAGAGAAACATGACGGCGTGGTGGGACGCTCCAGGGGGGGGCTCTCGCCCCCCCGCCGCGTGGGCGCCCCCCCATGAGGATGGGTAGATCCATCCTTGTAGGGAATATCAGGATCACCTTTTTAAGAAACCGAGGATCACCCCATCCTCCCCGGGGGATGCCCACGCGGCGGGGGTGGAGCCCCCAAGAGCGTCTCACTGGTACTCATCAATCCCGGGTAACTATCAGGGGGTTGATCTTAGCAAGGGTCACGGTGAAAAGGAATCCGGCTCGAAGATCGGAAAAAAGAGGTTACCTCTCTCCCAACAAATCAGCTGATCTCCACGAACTTCTTCTTGAAGGCCTTGCAGATCGGGCACTGGGCCGGGGCCTCGCCCA
>JAJRCY010000194.1 GCA_028678715.1 Methanomicrobiales archaeon
GCTCCAGGGGGGGCCTTTCGCCCCCCCCGCCGCGTGGGCGCCCCCCCCGGGTAGGATAGGTAGATCCTCGGGTTTTTGGGAGGGTTACCCCCTGTCGGGTTGATCAAACCATTTGGAACGGCTATCCTCACGGGGGTGGGACCGGGAGAGGGCGCTACCCTTTCCCGTCATTCTGTGCCGGATAACGATCGATGGGATAACCTCGGAAAACGGTCGCGGGATTAGTCAGGAAATCGCAGAAAAAAGAGGAGTCCCTCCTCACTTCGATCCCGGGGCGGCCGTCACCACCTTCACTGCCGCCACCAGATCCGGGAGGAGCCCGGCAGGGAACCCCATCACCATCTCGTCGTCCGCGATCCCGGAGAACTTCCGCGAGCCGTCGCACCCCAGCGAGTAGTTCGCCTTCCCGGAGAGGTAGGGGGAGACGGTGGCGTCGGCACACACCGACTGAATCCCTGCCATCTCCGACCGGATCCTGCCTCCCTGCCGGAACAGGGTGGCCTGGGCCAGCTTCAGCATGTTCCGGGGACTGGTGACAATCAGGACCACATCGGGAGTGAAGGGGGCCTTTTCCAGGGGTGCATACAGCGTGGCATACGTCGTGCCGGTCCCGAGGTGGGGGATCTGGTCCATGGTCCTTTTACAGGCGGCAATGGACTCGAACTTCCCCAGCTTGAAGTAGAACTCCCCACTCTGAAGCGTGGGGGTGATCTCCCGCAGGCCCAGTGCCCAGGCCCCGCCGTTGCACTGGTGCTTGTCAGCCGTCGCAAAGAAGACGAGCCCCTCCCGGCGGGCCTTGTTCACCATCTGGCAGTGCCGGATCACCTCTTTCTCCTCCGCCATCCCCGCGGGGATGTCTTCGCGGCTTTTCGCGAGCTTCACGGCAACGGGCGAGCCCGAAAGGCCAAGGGTCTTCTGCAGAACGCCTGAGACCTCGGAATAGGAAACGGGGACTTTCACCTGGTCTGTCATGGATATTCCTCCTGTGGACAGGAGAACTCTGCACCCTGATCCCTGATAAAATCGGAGGGTGGGGACGAGGAAGGGGGGTGTCAGAGACGGCGGAGCTTCTGCTCTACCTTCTCAAAGAAGTTCTTTCCCACGTTCACGAACAGGGCGGGGTCCGGGGACCGCTCCACGTCCAGCACAGCCCCCGGCTGCAGTTCCCAGGCCTTCTGGCCGTCCGCCACGAGCTGGGCCGGCTTCTCGCTCTCCAGAGTGATCCGGAGGGTGCGCTCGCTGGAGATGAAGGTCGGCCGTGACGAGAGCATGTAGGGTGCCAGGGGCACCAGCAGGAACCCTTCGATCCGGGGATCCACGATGGGACCGCCGGCGCTCATGGCATAGGCAGTTGAACCCGTGGGGGTCGAGATCAGCATGCCGTCAGCACGGAACCGCTCCGCCGTGACCCCATCGACGTCCACGGTGAACCGGAGCATCTTCGCGGGCCTGCTCGTCACGATGACGGCCTCGTTCAGGGCAGCCCCGATGTAAGTGCCGTTCAGCGCAAGGCTGATGCGCATCCGGCGCTCCACCGGGAGGTCCCTGCCCAGGGTGGAGAGGAACGCGAGGGCCTCGTCTCTCTCCAGCTCGGCCAGGAAGCCCACCTCACCCCAGTTGATACCCAGGATGGGTACCTGCCGGGGGAGCTCCTGGACGGTCCGGAGCACGGAGCCGTCACCCCCTATCACCACGGCGAGGTCCGCCTCCGCCTGGTGCAGGAGGACGCCGGTCGTGCCCAGGCGGGCACCCAGTTCCCCCTCCGGCAGCACCCGGTGCCCGGCGCGGGCCAAGAGAGAAGCGAGCTCGCCGGCAAACCGCACGGCATCCCCGTCATCGATCCGGGAAACCAAAAGGATCCTCATTTCCTCACCTCAGGTATTCGATCACCTTCCGGTGCAGGCTGCCGTTGGTGGCCACCAGGCATTTCCCCACCGACACCTCGTCCGGGAAGAGGACCGGCTTTCCCTGTACATCGCTCACCTTTCCACCCGCCTCCTCGCAGAAGAGCATCCCTGCCGCCGCATCCGTCACCCGCAGCGTTCCCCGGAGGTCGATGAACCCGTCCAGCCTCCCGCACCCCACGTAGCAGAGTTCCAGGGCGGAGGCGCCGAGCAGACGCCACCGCCGGATCTTCTGGCCCAGGTACAGCACCGGGGCCGGGTTGAACTTCCTTCCGTAGACCGACATCGCACTCTCCTCCAGGAGCTGGGTGCGGGAGACCCGTGCCTCTTTCCCGTCCAGCCGGGCCCCCCCGCCCCGCACCGCGATGAAGGTCTCCCGGTGGGCCAGGTCCACGACAAACCCCTCGGTGACCCTGCCATTCTCGGCATAGGCCAGCGAGAGGGCATAGAACGGGATGCCGGCGAGGGCATTGTGGGTCCCGTCCACGGGGTCCAGGAAGATGGTGCCCTTCTCACCCCCGCCTGGCATCACCCCGCACTCCTCGGAGATGAGGGTCCGGGAGATCCTGCGGGCGGTGAGATGCGCAACGACCGTCTCCTCCACCCGCCGGTCGATCAGGGCCGTGGGGGTGCCGTCGGCGCCCATGCCCACGTAACGGCCGCCTTCCGGCCGGACCACCAGGTCTTCCACCACGTCCTGCACCAGTGGTGCCAGTTCCCTGCAGCAGGAGAGAAATTCGCTCCTCATGCGTTGCGCTGTATTTATGTAATGCCATATGGATAAATTACTACCGCACTGCGAGGAACTTCATGAAGGAACAGACAGAAGTGGGCA
>JAJRCY010000195.1 GCA_028678715.1 Methanomicrobiales archaeon
CCCGGCACCCTCCGCGATGGGGAAGGAGAATTTCACCGGGTGGTCGATACCGAGCGCGATCTCCACCTGGGGCGCCCTCGCCATCACCTTTCCCATGTCCTTCAGATAGTCAAGGGAGAAGAGCGAGCGCGCCTCCACGGGCGACAGGGAGACGAGTTCATCCCTGCCCAGTTCCAGGCGGATATGATCGGTGTCCCCCTCTGCCACCATGAAGAACTTCTGCGCCTTCAGGTCAATGCCGAGGGCGATCTTGTCGGAGACGACCGAAGCGGCCCGGATGGCCGAATTCAGGGCCTCCCCCGTGATCACGATCTTCCCGGGGAGCTCGATGGTGGGCGGGTTGGGGTCCTTCCGGATCGTGTTCACGTCCAGGAGAGTGATGGAGTACTTGTAGCTCTGGAACGCCATCTCCAGCTTGTGGCCCGCTTCGGGGAGCGACATGTTCATGAGGTCCCCCTTGCCGACCATGCCCAGGATGTTCTTCATCTTCGCGATATCGATCCCCAGTTCGTCCTTGGTAGCAGAAAAGGACTTGAATGCGTCCTTCTTCAGGTCCATGGAGACCATGGCCACATTGGCGGTATCCACGGCACGGGTCCGGATCCCGTTCTGGTCCGCGTGCAGGCGGCACTCGGTGACCAGTGCCGCGATCGCATCAATCGCCTCCCTGAAGATGTCCGCATCGATGGTAGCCTTGAACATCGACAACCTCGTAACAAGCTCTATTAGTATCTATATAAGCATATTTTAAATGATGCGGACAAGGCAGGGTGCGCACCCGTGAGGGCGGCCGGGGCGGGAGTCCGGTAGTGCCGAACCCCCGGTGGGCAGCAAACCGCCTGCACCGGCGCGCGGCGCAGGAGGGATACCGGTCCCGGGCCGCGTACAAGCTGCGGGAGATCCAGGAGCGCCACCGCGTGGTCCGGGAGGGCGACGCGGTCTTGGACCTGGGGGCGGCCCCCGGTTCCTGGCTTCAGGTGCTCACTGCGCTCACCCGTGGCCCGGTGGTGGGGGTGGACCTGCAGCCCGTGGCCCCCGTCGAGCGGGCAACCCTCCTCGTGGGCGACTTCTGCGAGCGGGTGACGCAGGACCGGATCCGGGAGATCCTCCCGGCCGCGACCGTCGTACTCTCGGATGCCGCCCCGAAGCTCTCGGGGCACCGGGACTATGACCAGGCGAGAGCGGTGGCCCTGGGAGAGGAAGCCCTTGCCCTGGCCATGACCATCCTCACCCGGGGCGGCACCTTCGTGGTGAAGTCCTTTCAGGGGGACCTCTTCGACGAGTTCCTCTCGGAGATGAGGCGGCACTTCCGGTCCGTCCGGGTCTTCCGCCCCTCGGCCACCCGGAAGGGGAGCCGCGAGTGCTATATCGTGGCCAGGCATTTCCTCGGGGGCAGGGAACCGTGCTGAAGGATACCTACGGCCGGCCGTTCACAAACCTGCGGGTCGCCCTCACCGCGCGCTGCAACCTCCGGTGCATCTACTGCCACGCCGAGGGGGAACGGGCGCCGGCCCGCGAGCTCTCGGCGGGGGAGATCGCCGAGATCCTCCGGGTCGCCGGGAAGCTCGGGATCCGGTCCGTGAAGTTCACGGGCGGGGAGCCCCTGCTGCGGGGGGACCTCCCCGGTATCATCGCCGCGGTGCCCCCGGGGATCGAGAGCTCCCTCACCACCAACGCGACGCTCCTCGCTCACCGGGCCCAGGAGCTGAAGGAAGCCGGGCTCTCCCGGGTGAACGTGAGTCTGGACAGCCTGCGGCGGGACCGGTACCGGAGCATCACCGGGAGCGATCTCCTGGACGAGGTGCTGGCCGGTATCCAAGCTGCGGAGGAGGCCGACCTCACCCCCATCAAGCTGAACATGGTGCTGCTCTCCGGCGTCAACGAGGACGAGGTGGAGGACTTCCTGGCCTACGTGAGGGGGAACCGGAACCTGATCCTGCAGCTCATCGAGCTCCTGGAGTTCAACCGCTGCTCTTCCCACGGGGACATCGACCGGGTGGAGGAGGAGATTGCCTCCCGGTCCCGCCAGGTACTCACCCGCCGCATGCACCACCGGAGGAAGTACTGCCTGGACGGGGCCGAGGTGGAGGTGGTGCGCCCCCGCCACAACACCGAGTTCTGCGCCTTCTGCAACCGGCTCCGGGTCACCTCCGATGGCCAGCTGAAGCCCTGCCTGCTGCGCAGCGACAACCACCTGGATATCCGGGGGAAGTCCGGCGCCGAGCTGGAGGCCCTCTTCTACGAGGCGGTGCGGCGCCGGGAGCCCTTCTACCGGTAGGGGGAGGGAGCCTGCCCTCACCCGGCAATGTTTTTCCCCCTTCCGCCCGATAGATGTGGTGATGCAGGAGATCAACGAATATTTCCAGGTGCTCCGTTACCTCTACGGGAAGAGCGTGATCCTGGAGGACACGTCGGAGTTCCACCCGGTGCTCCACTTCTACTTCATGGACGCCATCGCCCACCTGGACTATACCCTGGGCACCCAGGCCTTCAACTTCCTGTCGGTGAAGAACGAGATGGCCCGCGAATACCTGCGCTGGCGCATCGACGAGGAGCAGAAGGGGGACCGGACGAAGTTCCCGGGTTTCATCAACTGGCTGAAGACCCGGGACGAGGACCGGTACAACGGACTGCCCATGATGTGGCGGGACATCTATGACACCGACGACCCGGCGGGCTACCGCTCCTTCCGGATCGTGCTGGATCCGGACAGCGCAGCCCCGATCCCGGCCC
>JAJRCY010000196.1 GCA_028678715.1 Methanomicrobiales archaeon
GGGCCCGGCTGATAACGACACCCTCCCCCACGTCGATGAGCACCTCCTGGATGTACCGCTGCATGTACCAGCGGAGCTCGGAGATGAGCGAGACAGCGCTGCCTAGGGAGGACACGGTGATCTCCACTCCCCACGGGTGCCGGCCGGGCCGGTAGAACCGGAGGATCGCCCGGCTCGTCTCGGAATCCCAGAGGGTCCGGTAGAGATCCACTCCGGGTTTTGGAACAAGGAGGATCTTCATGTGGTGCTCTCGGTCCTGTCCCGGTCTGTGTGGGGTTTCACCCGGGTCGCGCTGCACGCCTTCCCCACCACCCGGAACGCCTCCTCCGGGTCAGGGAAGTTGGGGATCCGCTGGTCGCGGAGGATGCGGATGCTCTCCTTCACCGTGTCCCCGCCCAGCAGGCAGCCGACGATCATCTTCCGGGTGCTCTTTGAGAACCGGACCAGTTCCCGGCCCAGCACCTCCATGTCCAGGACCGCGTCAGGCACAGAGATCACAAAGGCGACGTCCCACGTATCCTGTCGGCGGATCATCAGGTCAAAGACCCGGGCAAAGACATCGGCCCCCGAGTCCCCGATCAGGTCCATGGGATTTGCATGGCTCCAGGCGGGCGGCAGGAAGGCGTCCAGCTCCTGGAGCATGGCGGCATCCAGGTCCACCAGTTCCACACCGTACCGTTCCGCGTAGTCGGATGCGAGGACCGCAAAGCCGCCGGCATTGGAGATCACGACGGCACGGTTCCCTTTCGGGTACCCTTCCGAGGCCAGCAGCTCGGCGAGCAGGAACGACTCGCGGAGGGAGGATGCGGCCAGCACCCCCGCCTGACGGAAGGCAGCCATGTACACCTCGTACGCACCCGCGAGGGAACCCGTGTGGGAGACGGCAGCCTGCTTCCCCCTGACGGAAGACCCTGACTTCAGTGCGATAACGGGAACCCGGGCTGAGACGTGTCTGACCACGTCCATGAACCCCCGCCCGTCCCGGATCTCCTCGATGTACAGGATGATGGCCCGGGTCTCGGAGTCACGGGAGAGGCGGATCAGGAAGTCCTCGAACCCCAGGTCCGCCTGGTTGCCGACGCTGATGACCGCCGAGAACCCGATGGCCTCGGGCCGGCTCCAGTCCACGATGGTGGCGATGACGGCGCCACTCTGGGAGAGGAACGCGATCTGGCCGGGTAGGGGTGTCACCGGTTCGAAGGTGGTGTTCACCTGCCGGTGGGGCAGCATGATACCCAGGCAGTTGGGGCCCAGGATCCGGAGGTCATGGGAGCGGGCAATCTCCACCAGCCGGTCTTCCTCTGCCCTCCCGTCGGCACCCGCCTCCCGGAACCCGGACGAGAGGATGGCTGCCACCTTCACCCCTTTCCTCCCCGCCTCATCGACAATACCCGTGACCAGGTGCGCGGGAACCGCAATGACGGCGAGATCGACGGGACCGGGGATGGCGGTGAGGGAGGGGTACGCGGTTCGGCCCAGGATCTCCTTCCGGTTGGGATTCACAGGATAGAGCTGACCGGGGAAGGGCAGGAGGTTCCGGAGGACCGCGTGGCCCACCTTCTTCGGGTCCGCGGAGGCACCGACAACGGCAATGGAGGAGGGGGTGAAGAGCTCCTCGGGAACGGCGCACCGGATGACCCGCCGGGCCTGCTCCCGCCGCTCGCCCCGGTAGATACGGGCATCCACCGCGCAGCAGCCCTGTTCGTAGAGGATCAGCGGGTTCAGATCAAATTCGGCGAGTGTATCATCCTGGAGGAAGAGAGTGGCCACCGCGTGGATGGTCTTCACCAGCTGCTCCTCGTCCCGGGGCTTCTCGCGCCGGAAACCCCGGATGAGCGCATGGCCCCGGATCTCATGGACCATCTGCCGTATCTCCTCCGGGGAGACCGGCAGCACCCGGAGGGAGACGTCCCGCAGCAGCTCCACGAGTATCCCCCCCATGCCGAAGGTGAGGACCTTCCCGAAGGCCGGATCCGTGGTCCCGCCCACCAGCACCTCCACGCCCGGCTCCATCTGCTTTGCGACGAGGACCCCGTCAATGTGTGCGCCGGGTACGAAGCGGGGCACGGTTTCGGTGATGCGGGTGAAGGCCATTCTCGCCATCTCGGGGCCCGCAATGCCGGTCACCACCCCGCCTGCATCCGACTTGTGGACGACCTGCGGCGAGATCACCTTCATGACCACGGGAAAGCCGATCCGGGAGGCGATGGCAGCGGCGTCCTGCGGCGAGCGGGCCACACCGTGGGGAGGTACCGGGATCCCGTGCTGCTCCAGCAGGGCATACGCATCGGGCTCAGTCAACAGGGTCCTGGCTCTGTCCTGCATCGCTTCGTGCCTCCGGTTGCTCTGATCGGTATGGTCACTCATCCCAGATATCCCTCCCGGTGCCACTCCCTCCGGTCCCTGGTAGGTCTCTCCCCTTCAGGGCTTCCGCGAAGGTGGCGGGATCCCCAGCAGGGCTGCAAGGGCATCCGGCCCGGTGACCGGCGCGGCACAGGTGGACCCGGTGCAGACATACGCCGCAGCCTCCCCGTCCACCGGGTGGTACGCCGGGGTGGAGGGGGCGAGGGCAGCCAGGGCCGAGCCATCCCCCTCACCGGGAACCAGCACGACGGTGGTGAAGGGAAGGTACGAGGTCCGCAGGACCCGGAGGAGCGCCGCGGTACCCGGTTGACTGCGGTCCCCGGCAATCACGAC
>JAJRCY010000197.1 GCA_028678715.1 Methanomicrobiales archaeon
AGGTGGTCCACCGCCATGGGATCGCCGATCCTTCCCAGGGCCTCGGCGGCCTCGGTCCGGACCAGCTTGTGCCGGTCGCCCAGCGCTTTTATCAGCGGGTCCACCGCCTTCGGGTCCCGGAGCTCCCCCAGGGCCCGGGCGGCCTGGGACCGGCCTGCCTCGTCCTTGTCCCCCAGGCCCCGGATCAGGGAGTCCACCGCCTTCGGGTCCCTCATCCCCGTCGTCCCCCTTGCGGCCGGGGGCTTCATAGCCTTCAGTTCCTGCCTCACCGGTTCTGCAGCTCGCTTCTCCAGCTTCTTCTTCACCATAAAGAGTCCTCTTCATCTCCCCGAGGGGAGTCGGATACACGCCATCTTCCAGGAATTCATCTCCCGCCCGGCGAGATCCCGCCAGGAATGAGACTGTTCTTCCTGCTCTTCCCATTGGCTGAGGACCACAATTAAGGTTATCTTCTCAGGACGGGCAAAACTTGAGTATTTAAGAATATAAAATTATACTTATTCATATTAAAAGTTATTTTCCAATTTCCAGTGAACTATATGACTATTGAATGAGATTGGATGATATCCTATTAAGTAGGATGAGGGGGCAGGGTACCGGTGGAGATGAAGCCGGAGGAAGTATTTGACCTGGCCGAGCCGCTCTTCACCATCCCCGAGGTGGCGGGGAAGCTGAAGGTCTCGAACCACACGGTCCGTTCCTGGATCCAGAAGCGCTGGCTGCGGATCATCAAGGTGGGCCGCGGGGTCAGGATCCCTGCCTCTGCCATCAGCGAGTTCGTCGAACGATCGATGCGGTACCAGGGGTAGGGCTGGATGCCGCGAGAGCACCCGACTTCCCTGCGGAAAACCCTCTTCCCGGTGCACCACGGGCGTGATCACAAGGATAATCGCGGAAGAGACGCCACGGGGGCAGCTGCCCCATGAACCTTGCTCCACTCCGGGAAGCCCTGGGGGATCTCCTCTCTGATCTCCGCACCGTCACCCAGCCCCCGGAGCCGATCACCGTCACGGCCTCCTGGCGGGACCTGGGGTTCTTTGCCCGGTGCATCCGGCCCATGTGGCGCTGGATCGCCGCAGGGCTCGCGCTCACCCTGCTCCTCTCCGGGATCCGGGCGCTCCTCCCCCTCTCCTCCAAGATCTTCTTTGACTACATCCTGCTCCGGGGCGACCCTGCCACCGCTGCGGGGATCTTCTCTGCCTGGTACCTGCAGCCGCTGATCCCCGTCATCCGGCCCGCCTTCTCCTCGGTCATCTCCCTCGTCCTCCTCATTCTCGTGGCGGGAGGCATCACCGCCGTGCTGGAGCTGGCCCAGTCCTATCTCACCATGCGGTTTGACCAGGAGGCCACCTACCGGCTCCAGACCGCCCTCTTCACCCACGTCCTCCGGTTCCCCCTCTCCTACTTCAAGAACACCCAGGTGGGGTACCTGGAGTCCCGGCTCTTCGGGGACGTCCATGCACTCCCGGGGCTCATCTCCCAGCTGATCTCCCTCATCACGACGGCATTCTTCCTCCTCTTCTCCCTCTCCATCGTGCTCGCCATCTCCCTCCCCCTCACCCTCATCTCTATATCGGTGATCCCGGTCCTCCTCCTGATCAACTGGTTCTTCACGACACGGCTCCGGTCCCTCACCTACACGGCCATGGAGTCCCAGTCCCATCTCTCCGGCGACATCCAGGAGGTGCTCTCCGGGATCGAGGTGGTGAAGACCCATGCCGCCGAGGACCGGGAGATGGACCGGATCACGGACCGCCTCCGCCGCCTGATCCGGCTCAGCATCCGGGGGATGGTCCTCTCCTCCACCGCCGGCTACCTCTCCCGTGCGGTCCGGGCCATCCCCACCTTTCTCATCATGATCCTGGGGGCGGGCGAGATCCTGGCAGGCCGGCTCACCATCGGGGACTATGTCTCCTTCACCACCTACGTGGCCATGATGACCGGGTCCCTCTCTGCCCTCCTCTTTGCCCCCATGAACCTCCAGGGGATCCTGATCCCGCTCGGGCGGATGCTCGAGCTCTTCCGCACCCTGCCCGAGTACGGGAAGGACGGAGCCACCCCGGGTGGTTCCCGGCCGGACCGGGTGCAGGGGGAGATTACGTTCCGGGACGTCTCCTTCGCCTACCGGAAGGAAGAGCCGGTACTCTCGCAGGTCAGCCTCACGGTGCATCCGGGGGAGGCCGTGGCCATCGCCGGCCCGAGCGGGACCGGAAAGACCACGCTCGTGAACCTGGTCCTCCGGTTCTACCTCCCCGACACCGGTGCCGTGCTCCTGGATGGGGCCGATACCCGGACCCTGGATCCCCGCTGGCTCCGGTCCCAGATCTCGGTGGTCTCCCAGGAGATCTTTCTCTGGAATGCGTCGGTGGAGGAGAACATCCGCTACGGGAGGATCACCGCTACCCACGATGAGGTTGTGGAGGCCGCACACCGTGCCGGGATCCACGACGAGATCCTGTCCCTCCCGAAGGGTTACGACACGGTGATCGGGGAACGGGGGGCAACGCTCTCGGTGGGGCAGCGGCAGCGGATCTCCATTGGCCGGGCGTTCCTCCGGGATGCCCCCCTTCTCGTCCTGGACGAGTTCACGTCAGCCCTGGATGCCGAGACGGAGCGGACGGTCCGGGCATCCCTCCGGGAACTGAGGACGGGGAAAACCACGATCACCATCTCCCACC
>JAJRCY010000198.1 GCA_028678715.1 Methanomicrobiales archaeon
AGAAACCGCGAATCTTCCCCCTGATCCAAACAGTTATCCCTGCCGGAACCAGATCCCCTGGTAGCAGGGGAGACCGCGGATGGCAGAGGAAGGGAAGCCGGCCGGAGATACCGAGAGCGTGGACGAGGCAAAGCAGTCGGACCATGTGGAGTACCTGACAGACCTCCTCTTCCACCCGGATCTCCAGGTGCGGTGGAAGGCAGCGGAGGCGCTGGGGGAGATCCGGGACCCACGTGCTGTCGAACCCCTGATCCAGGCGCTGCAGGATCCCTTCGTGGATGTCACGTGGATAGCTGCCCAGTCGCTGGGGAAGATCCGGGACTCACGCGCCGTCGAGCCCCTGATCAAGGCCCTGGAATCACCGGAAAAATGGCTCCGTCAGGGCGCTGCGTGGGCGCTCGGGAAGATCGCGGACCCACGCGCCGTCGAGCCCCTGGCCCGGCTGCTGAAGGATCCCAAGGCCGATGTCCGGAAGAATGCTGCCTGGGCCCTCGGGAAGATCGGCGGTGAGAAGGCCGCCACTGCCCTGCAGGATGCAAAGAATGACCCGGATCCGAAGGTACAGCAGACGGCCGCCGAAGCCCTGGCCTCCCTGGAGAAGGCAAAGGCTGCCGGGTCGAAGCCTGCTGATGCGCCGGTCCCGCCGAAGCAATAACGCTCGCGGAACCTCATTCCTGCTGGCTGGGACGCCCCCGCCGCGACCTTCCTGTTGTTTTCTTCAATACTGAGGAGACGGTAATCCCGAGACGCTGATGACTGGTGAGACGCTCTCGGGGGCTCACCGCCCCCGCCGCGTGGGCACCCCCCGCCGGTGTTCCGGGAACCGGTGGTTCATCCCGCCTCACTGACCAACGTGGCGGGACATCCTCACCGGGGGAGGGACCGGGAGGGGGCCTGCCCCCTCCCGCACCATCTCCCCGAACATCTCTGTGGCGGAGATCCGGCGGAAGCCGAAAATTCACGCGATTCTCCTGCAGACCACGCGGCGGCAGGGGGTTCCCAGATCCTTAAATCCCTTCCCCGCAGAATAGATCTGCAGGAACTGCGATCCTGCAGGGGAGCTGGTCTCGTGGACGCCCTGGCGTTCTTTTCCTCCGATATCTTCGCATGGCTCATGCTCCCGGCGCTGATCTTCATCGCCCGGGTCTGCGATGTGAGCCTGGGGACAATACGCGTCATATTCGTCTCCCGCGGGTACCGGTACCTGGCTCCCCTCCTCGGGTTCTTCGAGATCACCATCTGGCTCATGGCCATCGGCCAGATCATGCGGGACCTGAACAACGTGGCGGCCTACCTGGCCTATGCCGGCGGGTTTGCCATGGGCACCTTTGTGGGCATCACGCTCGAAGAGCGGCTCTCCCTGGGCATGGTGATCGTCCGGGTCATCACGAGAAGGGACTGCACGCCGCTGATCGACCGTTTGAAGGCGGAACGCTACGGCCTCACCATGCTGGACGCCGAGGGAGCCGTTGGCCCGGTGACGATCCTCTTCACGGTGCTGAAGCGGGAGGACCTGCCCCGGGTGGTGGGCATCATCAAGGAGTTCAACCCCCATGCCTTCTACTCGGTGGAGGATGTCCGGACGGCCACCGAGGGGGTTTATCCTATCCGGACCGAGGGATACTTCCGCCGCTACCTGAACCCCCAGCGGCTCTTCCGGAAAAAGAAGTGAGGGGGCCTCGCAGGGGACTGCCGGTCAGAGCCGGTCGATCCCTTCCGCCGACGTGAGCCTGGCCCTGCAGGGCCCGCAGAAGGCCACTTTCTTCCGGTCCAGCTCCCCCAGGGTGGCGGGGGGATACATCACGCACTCCCGGCTCGTGCAGTGCTCCAGCCCGAAGAGGTGGCCGATCTCGTGCGCCCCCTCCCGGACGAGGCGCCCCACCAGGTCGGCGTGGTCGTCCTCGCGGCCGTAGAACCGGTTCTGGAGCCGTGCCATGGAGACCACCGCGGCGCCCACTGATTCCCGGGCCAGGCCGAAGACAAAATCCTGGTGGGGCATGCAGAGGTCCTGGGAGACCACGAGCAGCACCGGCTCGGTGATGCCGTGCTGCCTTTTATAGAGCTGGATGCGGGAGAGGATCTTCTGGGCATCGTACTGGTTCCGGGACGGGTCAAACCCGTTGAGGAGAAAGCGGTGCTCGGCCATCTCCACGGGCATCCCCAGCAGCGAGGAGAGGCCCCGCACCGCGGGGCGCTGCAGGCCGACAGGAGCCTGCGGATCCCAAAAGATTTTGATGCGCATCACCATATGTCTGGTAATGTCCCCGTATAAACGTATTGAACGGCAGATCGGGGAGTATATTGCGGCCCGTTACCACCGCGTGGTGGAGGTGGGGATCGGCAACGCGCCGGAGGCCGCCCGGGTGATCGCGGCCGCAGGGAGGAGGGTGACGGCTACCGACATCCGCCCGTCGTCAGCAGACGGTATCGAGGTGATCCGGGACGACATCTTCACCCCGGGGGTAGAACTGTACCGGGGTGCCGATCTCCTCTACGCCATCCGGCCCGGTGTGGAGATGGTTCCCCCTCTCGTGGCCCTGGCCCGGAGGGTCAATGCAGACCTGCTCGTATACCACCTGGGGAACGAGATCTACGGGGACGGGGGCGAGCTCCTGGACTGCGGGGTGGTGCTCCACCGCTATTATGCCGCTCAGAAG
>JAJRCY010000199.1 GCA_028678715.1 Methanomicrobiales archaeon
TACCATCGAGTCCGCAGCCAGCCGGTACTCGGCCGCTGCCGCCATCACGTCCGCCCTTTCCCGATGAAAGTCATAGACGGATCCCGGCTGGAGGGGGGCGGCCAGCTGGTGCGGATGGCCGTCGCCCTCTCGGCCCTCACCGCAATCCCCGTTGAGATCCGCGGCGTCCGGGCGGGAAGGAAGAAGCCCGGCCTTGCCGCCCAGCACATCGCTGCGGTAAAAGCCGTTGCCGGCGTCTGCAGTGCCAAGTGCACGGGGCTTGCGGTGGGGAGCTCCCGGATCACCTTCTCGCCCGGGGAACCCACCCGCCGGTACATACGGGTGGACGTGGGCACCGCCGGTTCGATACCTCTCGTCCTGCAGGCGTACCTCCCGGTGGCGCTCCGGTGCGGGGGATCCGTGGTGGTGAACGGGGGAACCGACGTGGAGCACGCCCCCACCATTGACTATTTCCAGGAGGTCCATGCCGCGGTACTGCGGAACCTGGGGGCTGCCTGTACGGTGGAGATCCGGAGGCGCGGGTACTACCCGCAGGGCGGGGGGGAGGTGGCCGTGGAGGTGGCCCCGTCCCGGCTCCGGCCCCTGGATCTCTCCGCCGGGACCACACCCCGCACCTGCGGGATCGTCTCCTGCTCCTCCGGCCTCCCCGCCCACGTGGCCGAGCGGCAGGCCCGGGCGGCCGGTACGGTGATCCGGGGGGAGACCGACATCCCCTGCACGGCCCGGTGCGAGCGGCAGGACGGGCATTCCACTGGATCTTCGTGCACTGTCTGGAGCGGGCCGCGGGGGGCGTGCGCCCTGGGACGGCGGGGATTCCCTGCCGAAAAGGTAGGGGAGGCCGCGGCCCGGGGTCTGGTGGAGGCGATCCAGAGCGGTGCAGAGGTGGACCGTCACCTCTCGGACCAGCTGCTCGTGTACCTGGCCCTGGCCGGGGGATCCTTCACCGCCCCTGCCCCCACCCTCCATGTCCGCACCATGCACTGGCTCCTCGCTGAGTTCGGGTATGACGTGAGATGCAGGGAAGGCAGGATCGTGGAGTGGTCGGCATGATCCGGGTCCTGGACGCCTCAGCCTTCTTCGCGGAGGTGCCTCTCTCCGGGGTTCTCTTCACGACCCCGTCGGTGGTGGGGGAACTCCGGGACCTCCGGTCAAAAGGGCGCCTCGAATCCCTCCTCGCCGCAGGGCTCCGGGTGGAGGAGCCCGGGCAGGCCTCCCTCCTCCGCGTGGAAGAGGCTGCAGGACGCACCGGCGATGCGGGTGTCCTTTCCCCGGCAGACAGGGACCTCCTGGCCCTGGCCCTGGAGAGGGAGGGTACGGTGGTCACCGATGATTTTGCCGTCCAGAATACGGCCCGGGATCTGGGGATCCCCATACAACCGATCCTCCAGCGGAGGGCACGGCGAATCCGGTGGAAGTTCCGGTGCCCGGGATGCGGGGCCACGGCTGACAGACCCGGTTCCTGCCCGGTCTGCGGTTCGCTGCGGGAAAGAAGCCATTAAGTAGTTCTCCCCCCACCTCTCTCACATGTCTTCCCTTGAGGAGCTGATGCACAGGGCAAAAGCACTTCACGCCGACGGCCACGGGCCCTCCCAGATCGCGGACGAGCTGAACCTCTCCATGGAGACGGTAACCTGGCTCCTCACCCAGGAGAAGGGGAGGGAGGTGCCCCGGGACGTGCTGATCGACTGGTCCGACGTGAGCAGCCGGGCCGGCCTCCTCGAGGACCTGGCGGTGCTCATGGCCGACCGGGCCATGGCTGACGGGGAGGAGGAACTCGAAATCGGTGTGGTGGTGGGGATCGCGCTCTCAGGGGTTCCCCTCGCCACGCTCGTGGCCCTCCAGGCCGACGCCCGGCTGGCCGTGTACCACCCGGCCCGGGCGAGCCAGGGGGAGAAGAAGGTGGGGTCCGTGAGCGGGAACTTCTCCGGTATCACGGGCGAACGGTGCCTGATCGTGGACGATGTCATTACCTCGGGAAAAACCCTCCGGGAGGTGGTGGGCTATCTCCGGGCCCACGGGGCGACACCGGCCGCCATCTGGGTGATCTTTGACAAGCGCGGCCTGCGGGAGGTGGAGGGGGTACCGGTCATCTCGCTCTTCCGGGTCTCCCGCCTGGACTAGGGATCCCCTGTCTCCCCTTTCTTATTCGATCGGTTTATATAGAAGTTCAAATCCATGTGTAATGACACAGGAGGATATCTGATGCAGCTTACGGGACAACCCGTCATTATTTTGAGGGACAATGTGGAGCGGAACCGTGGAAAGGACGCCCAGCGCTCCAACATCATGGCAGCGAAGGCGATTGCGGCTGCGGTACGGACCACGCTGGGGCCACGGGGCATGGACAAGATGCTGATCTCGTCAACCGGTGACGTGGTGATCACGAACGATGGAGCCACGATCCTCCACGAGATCTCGGTCCAGCACCCGGGCGGCAAGATGGTGGTGGAGGTGGCCGAGACCCAGGACGATGAGGTCGGGGACGGCACGACAACGGCCTGCATCCTGGTGGGGGCGCTGATGGAGGAGGCCGATACGATGCTGGAGCAGGAGATCCACCCCACCGTCATTGCCAACGGCTACACGCTCGGCCTGCAGAAGGCCCTGGAAGTCGTGAAGGGGATGTCCTTTGACGTGAAGGCCGGTGACCGCAAGA
>JAJRCY010000200.1 GCA_028678715.1 Methanomicrobiales archaeon
GCCGTGGCACCCCCCGCCATCATCCGGCAGATGACCAAGGTCCAGCAGCACGGCGTCACCCACCCCACCACGTTTGTCATGTGGGGCGGCGTGGCCGCGCTCACGGGGGACCAGTCCTGCGTCGAGCAGATGCGGAAGGAGTTCGAGGCCCGCAGGAATTACCTGATGGAAGAGTTCGGTGAGATGAAGGCCACCGTTGCCCCGGCAGACGGTGCCTTCTATGCGTTCATCGATGCAAGGGGGGAGGACACGGAGGTGGCCGACCACTGGCTCAGGAAGGCGCACGTGGCGGTGACCCCCGGTGCCGCCTTCAACGCCCCCGGCTGGCTCCGGCTCTCCTACGCCACCGCCCTTCCGCAGCTGAAGGAAGCCATTCGCCGGATAAAATCCGTGTGGAATGAGGCGCCGGAACGGGCGAAGAGGTAAGGGGAGTTCTCGATCCGGATACACCTCCTCGAGCACCCAACCATTTCAGGTAAAGGATTTCTGGGCACCCGGTCAATCGTCTGAAACTCGGGAAAACAGGAGAGAAGGGACCATCCTCAACGGGGGTGGGACCGGGAGGGGCTGTGCCCCTCCCGTCACCCTCCCCCGTGAGGATACGGGAATCCTTTCCAGGTACGTATCCTTGATTCCCAAACTGTTTCAGGTGAGTTGCGGCCCGGCTGCCGGTGCGGTCACCGCACCGCCCTTCCGCTTCCGGTACCACCGGTACACCGCGTACACGATGATCGCCAGGATCACCAGGGGGAGGAGGGTGAAGACGAGGATGATCAGGGCGGCGATCATTCCCAGGAACCCGGCGATCCCTTCGTTCACGGCCGAGACGAACGAGAACCCGGTCTCACCGCCCACCGGTTCAGGCTCCTGGAGGGAGACGGTCAGGGTGGCAAGGTCAATCCGGGAATCCAGGTAGGTGAGCCGGCCCTGGAGCCGGTCCAGCTCCACCTGGACACGCTCGATCTCCACCTGCACCTTCAGGATCTCCTCCACCTTCTCGGCCTTGGTGAGCAGCCTCCGGTACTGCTCCATCTGGTCGGAGAGGGCCTTCTTCCGGGCCGAGAGATCAACGTATTCCTCGGTGACATCGGTCTGCTGCACGTTCTGGGAGAGGACCTTTCCGGTTGCCGCGATGGCGGAGAGGGTGGCATCGAAGTTCCCGGCAGGGACACGGATGGTCAGGGTGGCGGAACGGCGCTCCCCCTGCACCGTGTAGATGTTCGACGAGGAGAGGTATCCCCCGTTGGCCGTGGCGATGCCGGCAATCGTATCGACCACCGGGATGACCTTCGGCACTTCCAGGCTCAGGGAACCGGTCCGGATGATCTTCGTGTCGGTTGCCGTGGATGACGTGGCGCCGGTTGCCGTGTCTCCCCGGTAGCTGGGCGCGGGAGTGGCCGAAGGTGCCCAGCCGCCGGTGGAATACTCCGCCTTCCCCTCCCCCGCGGACTGGCTCTCCGGGAAGGAGAGGCACCCGGCCACCGCCGCAAGGCAGAGGATCACAAGTACTGCAAGGGCCTTCTCTCTGAGTGACATAGCGGGAGATCAGGCAGGAATCGATAAATAGATTGGGTAACCTGCGAAACGATTCGTAATGATTCCGGGTGGCGATGGCGGGGCCTGGGTGGGGAAGGCGGCAGGGGGGGCCCACGGAACCCCCCTCCTTTTCCTGGCATCAGCAACCCTGCTGCTGGCCTGTATCGCCCTCACCGCGGGGTGCCTCTCTTCCCCCGAGCCCGGATCCATTGCGGTTGCGTCCGAACCGGCCGGCGCCCTGGTGTACCTGGGCGGTGTCTCCGTCGGTACTGCCCCGCTGGAGATCCCCAACCTGACGCCGGGAGAGTACGTCATCCGGTTCCGGCGGGAGGGCTACGGGGACCGGGAGGTGACGGTGAAGGTAACGGCAGGAAACCGCACCTTGGTCACTGCCCGCTATCCACCCCTCGTCACAGCCACCCCCACGCCCACCACCACCCCGCAGGTCACCGTCGTGCCCGCGACTCCGACGCTCCCCTTCGCAACCGCCCTGCCAGAGACGGGATCCCTCTACCTCACGTCGGTCCCATCGGGGGCATCGGTCACGGTGAACGGGGTGGGGATGGGAATGACCCCGGTGCTGATCCGGAACCTGACCCCGGGGACGTATTATGTCCGGTTCAGCCTGGTCGGCTGGCGCGACTACGAGATCGCTCTTTCGGTCGCCAGCGGGCAGATGGCCATGGAAGAAGCCACGCTCAAACGGTGAAGGGGAGCTCTGTTGAAGGTCCTTCCCCTCCCCCGACCTGCCGGTTGGGATCAACTCCCCCCACTCCCTCCCCCACAGGTTCATTATCCCGGGGTTCCTATGGTCAGCCATGCCTGAAAGGATTGCGCTGAGAATGGTACTTCCGGTCATGCTCGTGCTGTTTCTCCTGCTGGCCGCAGGGTGCACCGGTACCGGGTCAGGGGAACCCGGGACCGTGACGACCACTGCCACGCCGCCGGAGACGACCCAGGTGGGGGAGAGCCCGACACCGGAACCTCCCGTCACCGAGACCACGGAGGTGGAGAGCGTGGCAGAGGTGCTGATCCGGAACTTTGCCTTCGAGCCGGCCACCCTCACCGTGTCGGTCGGAACGACCATCATCTGGACCAACGAGGATTCGGCACCCCA
>JAJRCY010000201.1 GCA_028678715.1 Methanomicrobiales archaeon
GATCTCTCTCTCGGCACCGCCACCGCGGGGAGGAGCGGGGAGAGGACCGCGAAGAGGCGGGAATCCTGCACCTGCACCCCTTTCCTGAGCAGGACGGCACGCCGGTCCTCCTCCACCGAGCAGAGAGAGAGATCGGCCACCACCTCCCCGCCCGAGAGCACCTGGAGGCCCAGGCGATGGCCGCGGCTCCCCAGGATCAGGACCGTTTCATGGAAAAAGAGGGGATCCGAGAGCCCGGCCTTCCCCCGCGGCCGGTACTCCCCGCCGACGGCAAAGGCCAGGTCCCGACACAGCCTCCGGACCCGGTGCGCGGGTTTTCGGGAGGATGTGACCAGAATCATCGGGCCTTGAGTTCCTTGATGGCGGCGCCCCGCTCCTTGAAGAGGATCCGGTGCCCGCAGTAGGGGCAGCGGACGTTCACGTCAATCTCGACCTTGTGCTTGCACCGGGCACACTTGTACAGGCCGGGCATGGGGTCACTCTACCCGTCGTGCCCCCGGCTGCTCCAGGCTCCGGAGGGCGATGCGGTAGTTCGGGGTCTGGGGCACGTACGCGCCGCCTGCGAAGGTGTAGCCGCACTTCCGGCACGTCCAGATACCGGTCCCCTGCCGCCGGACCGCGATCACATCGCACTGCGGGCAGCGGTGGGCCGCGCGGGAGATCTTCTCCACCTCAACAACCCGCTTCCGGATGAACCGCCCGTACCTGCACCCGAACCGGCCGGCGCTCCCCGAGATCCGGCCCTTTGCCTTTCCCCTGGTGCTGCTCATGGATGATCTCCCCGAATGTGTCCCGTAATATATGTGCGCGGTGCTTTTTATAGTTACTCAGGCGGCGGATCGCCAGCCCTGCACCAGCGGCGGTGTGAACCTATGGGAGGGGCTATCCTCACCGGGGGAGGGCGACGGGAGGGGGCAGAGCCCCCTCCCGACCCTACCCCCATGAGGATAGGTGGGTTCATCCCACTCCCCGTCATGTGACGTGACTCTCAGGTCCGCTCCTTCAGTACCCGCATCTCCCCGGTACCCCGGGAGACCTTCTTCACCAGGCTCTCCAGCTCGGCCTGCATGCCCCCCGGGATCCGGACCACGCAGATCCAGGAACCGTCCTTCTGCCACTCCTGCTGCTCGATACTGGCCGCCCGGTCGATCTCCCCGTACGCACGCGCGGCGTGGTCCGGCGGGATCTTCACCGCCACCCGGACCTCCTCGAACCGTATGGGGATCAGGGGCCGCAGCGCCTTCATGGTCTCCTCCACGAGAGCGTTCAGGGGATGGAACGGATCGATGGTCACCCGTGCCTCCTCCATGGCCATCTCGATACGCTTGGGAGGATGGGGCAGGCCCGTCTGGGGGTTGATGGCATGGCGGGCAATGAAGTTCACCACCTGGAGCCACTTGTCGGCGATCAGCTGCCGGCGCTGCTCGGAGGTCATGTGAATCTCACCCTTCAGGATGATCCGTTCGGCGATGGTCCTGAAGTCGGTGGTCTGGAACACCTTCTCCAGCGCCTCATCCGGCGACTTCTCGCCCCGGGATGCGTTCTCGAAGATGAAGATGGCCGCCACGGCCTCTTCGATCTCCACCTTCTCGCCATGGCGGATCCGAACCGCGAGATCCGGGTCCACGAGCACCTCGAACCGGTCCCCGTGGCTCTCCAGCCGGGCCACCACCGCCCGGTCCAGGGGGATCATGCGGCGCCCGGCTGTTCGAACTTCTCCACGAAGGAGGACACCTCCTCCTTCGTCATCTTGCGAAAGATCTTCTTGTCGAGTTCGATACAGCCGATCTCCACAGTGTTCACGTCGAACTTGCCCTCGGTGGCCACGTGCAGCGCTTTCAGACCCAGCATGATCGCGTCGTTGATGGTGGTATCGGGATTGTACTCCTCTTCGAAGACCTTCATTACCGCAGGGCGCCCAGTACCGATGCCGGTGGCCTTGTACTCCAGCAGGGTGCCGCTGGGGTCCGTCTCAAAGAGCCGGGTCTCGCCATCGGAGACACCGGCAATCAGAAGGGCGGTGCCATAGGGCCGGGCCCCGCCGAACATCGTGTACGTCTGCATGTGGTCGCAGAGCTTCTTCGCGAGCGTCTCCACATCGATGGCCTCGTCGTAGGAGACGCGGTTGATCTGGCACTCCACCCGAGCACGGTCAACAAGGGCCCTCGCGTCTCCCACGAGACCTGACGACGCGACGCCGAGGTGCTCATCCACCTTGAAGATCTTCTCGATGGACGAGGGCTCCAGGAGCCGGGTCGCCACCCTCTTGTCCACGATTAAGACGACCCCGTCGCTGCACTTGATCCCGAGAGCGGTGGTACCCCGCTTCACTGCCTCCCTGGCGTACTCCACCTGGTAGAGCCTGCCATCGGGGCTGAAGACCGTGATGGCCCGGTCGTATCCCATCTGTGCCTGCGGTTGCATTACCTCACTTCTCCGTCATCCTCTGTAAAAAACAACAGTTCTGGACTCTTCTTTTCCTCTGCAATCAAATCAACCTTTTGACCTGCGGAACGCCGCGCGGTGAACGCCCTCCCGTCCCGCACCACCGGCTCATCGATCCACTCCGCGGCCGGTTCCTGCATCCTGCGGCGGATGGCGTGGAGGGTTCCTGAGGTGAGTACCTGCCGGAGTGCGAGGCGGTCCTCCC
>JAJRCY010000043.1 GCA_028678715.1 Methanomicrobiales archaeon
CACGGGTGCATTCGCGCAGGACTGGAGCCGGGCTGCCGGCGGATCGCGGACGGGGGACCTGGTGCTCCTCCGGGGGATGGTGGCATTCCTGGTCATCTGCCTGCTCCTGGGGCTCTACCTGGTTCGGCGGCGGTGAAGCCTGTCAGGGATCTCGTCTGCCTGAACGATCTTCCCCTTCTCAGAAACCGGCTCGACCAGGGAGACCACCGACAGAGAGGGATATCCTCATAGGGGGTGGGACCGCGAGGGGGTCTGCCCCCTCCCGGCCCCTCCCCTGGTGAGGATAGCCGATTCGTGGTGGATTTTCCGTAGAGACGGTTGATGGGACGGAAATCCTGATCAGGAGTGTCGTCTCCCGTACCATATCGTGCATCTTTAATAGACCGTGCGATCATCTTCCCCATTGTGCTGGAACGGCAGGAGCGCACCGCCTTCCTTCTCCTGCTGGCGGTGTGCATGATCGTGGCCGGAGCCCATCTGGTGCTCACCGGTATCGGGAAGGCAGCCTTTGCCTCCCCCTATTCCTCCCAGTCCCGGGAAGGGGATCTTGTCACCCTGCAGGGCACTGTCGAGAAAGTGACGGTCACCCAGTCGGGCGGCCACCTGATTCTTCGCGTGGACGGGATCCCGGTCTTTGTCCCGGCCTCCGCACGGGGAGACCTTCCGGTTCTCGCGGGGGACCGGGTGGCCGTGCTGGGCACCATCCAGATCTACCAGGGGGAGAGGGAGATCGTGGTCCAGTCCCGCGGGGATCTCCGGGTGCTTTTCTGAACCCGTGGTGCAGGGACACCTTCAGGGGGCGGTTGCCCACCCCGGCAGCCCCGGCGTGATCCCCAGGGCCCACGGGACCACGGTTACCGAGAAGACCATCCAGAGGGCGATGGCGATCAGGTTCAGTGCAAATCCCGATCGCACCATCTCCCGCAGGGACACGACGCCGGTCCCGAAGGCGATGGCGTTGGGCGGCGTCGCCACCGGCAGCATGAACCCCATCGACGACGCGATGGCTGCCGTGGTCATCAGGAGGAAGGGGTGGATGCCGGTGGCGACCGCGGTGAGCGCCATCACGGGCATCATGATCGATGCGATGGCGGTGTTGGACGTCACTTCACTGAGGAAGCAGACGGCGGTGGCGATGATCACGACCACCAGGACCAGGGGGAGGGCCTGCAGAACTCCGAGGTACCGTACCAGGGACTGGGCAAGGCCGCTCTTCACGAACGCCACCGAGAGGCTCAGGCCTCCCCCAAAGAGGATCAGGATCCCCCAGGGGATCTTCACCGCGTGCTCCCAGTCCAGGGTGAAGATCCCCTTCCCTGCATCGACAGGGAGCAGGAAGAGGAGGAGAGCCCCCCCGACGGCAATCGACGCATCGGAGATGCCGGGCAGGACGCTGTCAATCCCGGGGATCAGTATTCCTCCTACCTGTTTCGTATCCTGGAGGATCCAGGCAAGGGCCACGAGGACGAAGACGAGGAGCGTCCAGCGCTCACCCCGGGAGAGGGAACCCAGGGCATCCTTCTCCTTCCGGATGGCATCCCCTGCGAGGGGGATGGTCTCGGGCATATCCCGGAAGACCCCGCGGGTGAGCCAGAGCCATGCGAGGGGGAGAAGGACGGCGGCAAAGGGGAGGCCGAAGAGAAACCAGGAGAAGAAATCGACGGTGGGGGCCCCGGGAAAGAGCGTCCTCACCTGGGCTGCGAAGATCCCGTTGGGCGGGCTTCCGATCAGGGTGCCCATTCCGCCGATGGAGGCGCCGTACGCCACCGAGAGGACCAGGCACTTCCCGAAGGCTTTCTGCACGGCCGGGGGCCCGTCCCCTGCCTGCCCCTCCGGCACCGCCCCCGCCAGGGCCAGCGCGATGGGGATCATCATCATGGCCGTGGCCGTGTTGGAGATCCAGAGGGAGGTGAACGCGGTGGCGATCATCACTCCCAGCGCCAGCCGGCGGGGCCTGGTGCCGACTCGGGAGATGATGGCAAGGGCGATCCGGCGGTGCAGGTTCCAGCGCTCCATCGCCGCGGCGATGAGGAAGCCCCCCAGGAAGAGGAAGATCACCCGGTCCGCGTAGGGGGCGGTGGCTTCTGCCGGGGAGAGGACCCCGAGAAGGGGAAAGGCGACCACCGGCACGAGCGCGGTGGCTTCCAGGGGGATCGCTTCGGTGATCCACCAGATCACCATGAGAGAGGTAACGGCCGCGACCGCCCGGACCGGCGCTGAAAGACCTGCCGGAACCAGCATCAGGAGGAGAAACACCCCTATCCCGAGGAGGATCCCGATGTGAGGCCTCACACCGGTACCTGATCGCAGGGAGCAATAAAATCCCACCCCGCGTGCTCTGACACGGGCGGCCCGCATCGCCGGGTCCCCTTGACAGGGCGATGCCTGCCTGTTCGAGGAGGGTGCCGTTTCATTTCCGTCAGCGAGCCCCCATCCCGTTCGGGGGATCGGGCGTGAGGCGCTCCCTGCACCTGACGGCCACTCAGTAGTTGGTGATGATCAGCTCGGTGATCCGCCCCCGCCCCCCTCCCACCGAGTTGATGGCCCGCCGTGCCGGTACCCGTTCGATCCGGTATCCCCGGTAGAGATCTTCCAGGAACCGGTCCCCGGGATCCCGGCTCATCGGGTCCGAGTTGGAGAGCATGAGCCGTGCACCCGTGCGGTCAAGCTCCCGGAAGAACCGTGCAAGCCTCCGCTGGTCCTCATCCCCGAATCCTGCCCTTGCATATGCGGTGAACGAAGAGGTCCGGCTGAGGGGCCGGTACGGGGGGTCCAGGTACACGAAGGTGTGATCATTCACGAACGGGGTGCAGCGGGTGAAGTCCCCCAGGTGAACCTGTGTCGTGGCGAGAGCCGCGGATGCGGCACGGAGGCCCGTCTCGTCCAGAATCCGGGGATTCCGGTACTTCCCAAACGGCACATTGAACCCGCCGCGGGAATTGACCCGGTACAGCCCGTTGTAGCAGGTCCGGTTCAGGAAGACGAGTGCCGCAGTGGCCTGGACGGCGCGGGGATCGTCCGATCCCGAGAAACCCTCCCGGGGCAGGCGGTTGAAACGTTCCCGGATCCGGTAATAGAAGGCCTTCCGCTCCTCTTCGCCGAGGGACCGGTAGCGGGATTCCAGATCCCGGAGCTCCCGGATAAGCCCTTCGGGGTCCCCCTTCACGACAGCATACGCGGTGACCAGGTCCGGATTCGCATCCCAGATCAGGGACTCCCGGACCGGGTACGAGACGGTGACCATGAAGTAGACTGCACCCCCGCCGACGAACGGCTCAACGTACCGCCTGATATCGCCCCGGCGGAGGCCCGGCGGGAACCGGGCCGCGAACTCTTCCAGGAGCTGGGTCTTGCCCCCGGCCCACTTCAGGAAGGGGCGGGCCTGCCCGTCCGCGGCTGAGGATATCCCGGTCATGGCTTCCAGAAGAGATGTGGAACCCGGTTGCGTATAGATCTTCTGCAGTCTTCCAGAGACTGGATACATCCGGTTCTCGTATGATATTCGGAGGATGAGAGCACTGTCCAGAGGAGAATGTCCTCACGGGGGGTGGGTTCGGGAGGAGGCGTATCCCCTCCTGTCATCACTCCCTCTGAGGAGATGGAAGACCTGAAAGCCTGGTGGTACCCCTTTTCTCCAAAGGCCTCCCCGAAACCCCTTTCTCCTCCCAGGAAAGAGCCTGAGGATATGCGAGAGAAGACCGGTGCCCTCCTGGCACTCCTGGCGGTACTTCTGCTCCTGGCTGGCGGCTGTACCGGCCAGGATGCCGTTCCCCCGGTGACGCCATCGCCTGAGGCAACCCCGACCGAAACCGCCACGGTGACCACGATCCCCACGACCCCCACGGCGACTCCCGCGCCCTTCCCCGGCGCGCTGCACCTGAAGGAGGTGTACCGGTACGGCAGGGAGCATGTGGCCTGCGAGGTCACGATCTACAGGGCCTTCTTCCGGGACGAGTACGACTGGTGGTCCCGGGACTGGGGCCGGTACTGGAACACCACCCCCTCAGAGGGCAACAGGTTCCTCTTTGTCTTCATCCGGTACCTGAACAACGGCACCACCCAGGCGATTCTGCCGTCGTCCGACAAGTTCGTGGTGCACGCGGACGGGTTGACGTACCGGTACTATACGGAACGGGATCCTTCCATCCCCATCCTGGGGATCAACGAGAAGGGGTGGGAGAACCCCCTGGATTACCGGGGGGGCTGGATCTACCCGGGCCCATCCAATACGGTGGAGGGGTTCCTCATCTACGAGGTGCCCCGGGATCTCCCGCCGGAACGGATCTATGTCGACGGGGTCTTCTCCGGCCAGGCCCGGGCCGTCTGGAAGCTGGGCTAGCCGCCCGGCCCATCCACCGGGTTGCAGAACGGGGACCGGAGGGCAGCCGGGAGCATCTCCGGGGCGGTGAGCACCCGGGAGGCTGACCGCTCCAGCATCAGGTTCAGCCGCCGCTCCGCGCTGAAGCGCCGGGAATCGGTCCGCAGTGCAACCATCGGGATCCCCAGCGCTGAGGCGTACCCCATCTCCCACGCCGTTCCGCTGTCGGCATCCGGCCCGTCGCAGACGGCCACCACCATGTCCGTATCCCGGAGTGCTGAGACGTGGTTCCCGTAGATGGCCCCGTCCGCATCCGGTTCCCGCCCCGGCGCCTCCGCCGCCTCCTGGGGCAGGTACACCCGGAACAGGTGGGCCTCCAGGAGGTCCCGGAGCGTGCGGTTGAAGGCCCGTTCCGCCTCGGAGAAGAGCGGGCCGGCCAGGTAGACCCGGTAGCGGGCAAAGTCCTTCACGTCCACGGCACGGATCTCCGGGAACCGGGAGAGGAACGCTCCCCGGCCGGGGCGCCGGGATGGATTCCCGTCCACGGTCCCGAAATGGTGCCACCCCGCCCCGCAGCACGGCGAGGAGTCCACGCCGATGATGCAGAGGGGTGCATCATCCCTGCGCCGGATCACCTCCCTCACCTCACCTTCGAGACGGTCCAGGAGGCTGGAGAACTCCGGGGTATCCAGCCGGGAGTGGAGGGGGCCCGGTTCCCGATCCCGGCCCAGGTACAGGGTCTCGGGGCAGGGGAGCGGCACCACCTCCAGTCCGAACTCACGGCACCGTTCCAGGGCACGGGCAAAGTTCTCCCGGTCCCCGGCCGTCGTGATCCCCCGCGCCCGGAGGGACGGGTCGGCGATGCAGGGGCTGGCGAGGACGTACATTGATAGCGGGTGGCACCCCTGAGATGATCAATGATGCCGCTCCTCGCGTACCGGGACAACACCTGCGACCCCCGCAAGTGCTCGGTGAAGAAGATGGAGCGGTACGATCTTGTCACGATCCTTCCCCGCCTCAGGGCGATCCCGAGGAACACGCTCTTCCTGGACCCCACCGCAGAGCAGGCCCTCTCCCCTGCCGACCGGGACGCCCCGACCCTCACCGTTCTGGACTGCTCCTGGGCGGTGCTGGACACGGCCATCGTCCGCTCCTGGCGCCGCCGGCGGGCACTCCCCTTCCTCCTGGCGGCGAACCCGTTGAATTACGGCCGGCCCTTCCGCCTCTCCTCGCTGGAGGCCTTTGCCGCGGCGCTCGTCATCCTGGGGGAGCGGGCGCAGGCGGAACGGATTCTCGCCCTCTACCACTGGGGGATGCGGTTTCTCGAGCTGAACGCCGAACCCCTGGAGCGGTATGCGGCCGCTCGGGACAGCACGGAGGTGGTGGCGATCCAGGGCGACTACCTGTGATTCGTCTGCCAGATACCGCTGAGAGCAACTATCCTCATCGGGGGAGGGCGATGGGAGGGGGCAGAGCCCCCTCTCGACCTCACCCCCATGAGGATATCCCCTTCGCCCTTTTCTCCGGCTGAAGATCCCTGAATTATCCCGATATGTGGGGTATCAAAGGTAACATCAGTACTCCCCCAGGATCTCCCGCATCCTCCGGGCATTCTCCAGCATGTGGTGATCGTTATTGAAGAAGACAAGGGCCTTTTCTGCCCCGCTCCCCGCAAGAGCTTCCGCTACCTGCCGGAGCTCCGCTTCGGTATAGTCATGGCTGTACCAGCCGGTCCGCCCATGCAAGCGGAGGTACACCACGTCGGCGGGAAAGATCCGGGCCTTCACCTCCGGTGAGTCCACCGACACGAGCACCGCCCGCTCCTGTACCCGTTGGCAGAATGCATCGTCCTCCAGGACCGCCCTCCCCCGGAGCTCCACCGCGATCTTCTCCCCCGACGGGGCTCCCTCCAGGAAGGAGAGGATTCTCGCGATATCGGTGAACCGGGGCGGGAGCTGCAGCAGGTAGAACTCCACCCGGGGATCCAGGGGCCGGAAGAGCGCGAGAAACCGCTGCCATACCTCCCGCGCCGCCTCATTCATCCGGTGGCGGTGGGTGATGAGGCGGTGGACCTTCACGCACCAGCGGAGGGTCGCCCCGCGCCGCGCCCACCCCGCGATCTGGTTCGGGAAGGGAAACCGGTAGAAGGAGGCATTCAGTTCCACCGCGGGAAGCCCCGCACGTTCGATATACCAGGCCAGGTTCCCCCCCTCGTTCCAGCCGTACGCCCAGCCGCTGGTGCCGACATACGATTCCATGGCGATCCCGGACCCGGGCCACCCCCGACCGTTCCCTCTGACCCGGCCCGTGATAATTTTTCCGGTGGGGGTCGGGGATTGCCCAGCAGGTGCGGCCCCGTAAGGCGCCCAAGGATTCCCCTTCCGCTCTGCCACGGCGATATTTCGCATACCTTTATCAGTGAGAGCGTGATGTTTGATCATGACCAAGGTAGTCATCAACGGGTACGGGACCGTCGGCAAGCGCGTGGCGGACGCGGTTGCAGCCCAGCCGGACATGGAGATCGTGGGGGTCTCCAAGACCCGGCCCTCCTTCGAGGCATACGTGGCGAAGGAGAGGGGATTCCCGCTCTACATCGCGGATCCCGCAAAGAAGGGTGCCTTTGACAAGCTCGGCCTCCCGGTGGCAGGCTCCGTCGAAGACATGCTGAAACGGGCGGACGTGATCGTGGACGCCACCCCCGGGGGCGTGGGGAAGGAGAACCTCCCGCTCTATAAAAAGCTGGGGAAGAAGGCCATCTTCCAGGGTGGTGAGGATCACGAGGTGACAGGGTTCTCCTTCTGCTCGGACTGCAACTACCGTGAGGCCCTCGGCCGGCAGTTCGTCCGTGTCGTCTCCTGCAACACGACGGGTCTCTGCCGGATCATCAACACGCTGGACAAAGCCTACGGCGTGGCCAAGGTGCGGGCCACCATGGTCCGGCGTGCGTCTGACCCGGGGGAGGTGAAGAAGGGGCCGGTGGATGCGGTGGTCCTGGA
>JAJRCY010000202.1 GCA_028678715.1 Methanomicrobiales archaeon
TGGCGCAGATGCCCATCTGGTGGAGTACGTTCGCGAGGAAGAGGTAGTCCGGGTAGCCGCGGCTCTCCCCTCCCTCCCCGAAGACGGCCCGGTAGAGCTCACGCTCCTGGTCCGACCTCCACGCGCCGGCCCGCCAGAAGAGGTACACGGCCCGGTGGGCAGCAGCATCGAGCTTGTGTAGGGCTGCAGCAAGGTCGAAGAATCCCAGGGAGTAGGCGGCCACCGCCACGTCGTGTACGTCGATCTCCCTCCCCGCTGCCACGTCCTCCCACCGGGCCTGGACCGTGCGGAAGTTGGTGAGGCCGGCTGCCTTCATCCGGCCTTCCAGTTCCTGGAGCATCGCCGTGGACGGGTCCAGTGCAGTAACGTGGGCCACGCGACGGGCCACGGGAACCGAAAGCCTCCCGTCACCCGCCCCCATGTCCAGCACCGTGTCGGCGGGCCGCAGGTCCATGAAGCCCGCTTCCATCTCCGCCACCTGCAGGGTGTTGCGGGTCATGGCCCCGTAGGATGCTGCCCTCCTGTCCCATGCAGCACCGGGATCCCGGTCCCACCGGGCCCGTTCCGGCGATGCTGCATAGAGCACCTTCCAGAGCTCATTCCAGTCGATGATCCGGTCCATGGGGAAGTCTGGTGGGGGAGTACAGATAAAGGGGTATGCCCCCGGGCAGCAGGCTCAGGGGAACGGGCCCCATCCTGCGCTTCCAGCCCCATGCAAACGTTGAATTAGGCTCCCATCGCCTTAGGATCAGGCACCCCCGTAGTGTAGCGGTCAAGCATCCCGGCCTTTGGAGCCGGTGACGGCGGTTCGAATCCGCCCGGGGGTATCTTCTCATGAGAGCGTCCATGCGGTCCAGAGGTAGTATCCGCCGAATGCGATGAGGAAGAGCCCGCAGAGGGAGAGTGCCGCCCGGTACCGCGGGCCGGAGAGGACACACCGCCCGCGGTGGATGCAGAGGGCGACGAGGGTGTACCAGCCGAGATCTGCACCCCAGTGGCCGATGATGAAGGCGAAGGCCGGTACGATGCCCGCACCCAGCGCCACCATGAGCAGCACACTCCCGATGGTGAGCCACCAGATCCAGAAGTAGGGGTTGGTGACGCTCGTCACGATGCCGGCAACGAGTGGGCTTCCGGCAGGTGTAGTCCCTGATACCTCCGGGCCCCCGCCGGCAGCGGAGCGGATGGTGAGGATGCCGAAGACCACGAGTGCCGCGCCGCCGACAAGCGCAATCCCGCCCGTGAACCTCACCGCAGACGAGGAGATGCCGGCCAGGATCAGGAGAAAGATGCCCGTTTCCACGATGATATGGCCGAGCGTGACCACCGGCCCCGCCTTCCACCCGTCGCGGAGTGTCGCCCCCATCGTTGCCACGAGCGTGGGGCCCGGCGCCAGCGCTCCCGTGAGGCCGATGACAAAGCCCAGGATCAGGTTCTCGGCAATGGCGGCCATCATCCGGATCTGATGGTGGCCTGAGGGATATAATGAGATGGGCGGGCAGCTGGGGGGCAGGCATTCCCCGCACTCCCGGTTCCGGGTGGTATTCTCATTCCCCCGGTAGCGTACAGGTCCTCAGGGAACCTTCTTCATCCTTCAGGGCAATCACCCTGCAATGGGGTGATCGCCGGTGCCACTTCCCCCCGGGCTTGCCCTCTCAGCGGTGAAGGCGAAGCGGATCAAGATGGCAGTGGGATGCTGCTGCGAGCTCTGCGGGGAATCCCATCCTCTCCCTGCCCTCGAGATTCACCATGTTCCGGTAGCGGGGCGGCCCCCCTCCCGCAGGAGACCGGATCTCCAGGCCATGCTTCTCGTGCTCTGTCCCCGCTGCCACCATGATCTCCACTCCTTCTCCGTTCCCCTGGCGGACCAGCGGGAGCTGATCGCGTACCGGCCGTACCGGGTGAAGCAGGCGATCCGGGCCATCCTGGGGTACCGGCCAAAACCCTACACTCCTCCGGATAACTTCGATCCCTCGACAGTCTTCGAGACTATGGACCGCAGTGCCTGGGGGTTCGGGGTGTGACCCGGTTCTTCCCGGCCGTGGACCGAGTTTCAGCAGATTGATGAAGGGGGAGGTATCAGTGGTATCCGGCATTTCCTGTGATCCCCATGACGCCCGGAAGAGAGTCTTACGGAGTGGAGGAGAAGGAACCGGTATCCCTGATCGCATCGCTCATCTCGGCACTGGGGGATCCGGACGTGGCCAGCCGGAGCGATGCACTGGATGCGCTCATTGACCTTGGCAAAGACGCGGTGCCCGCCCTCGTGGCTGCCCTCCGCTCCCCGAGACCTGAGGTGCACCTGCTGGCCGGCGTAGCGCTGGGGAAGATCGGCATGCCTGTTATCCCGGCTCTCGTGGAATCGGCAGGGAAGGCAGAGGGGGATCTCCTCGTGACCATTGCCGACATCCTGGGGGATATCGGCGCCCCGGCGGTGGAGCCCCTGATCCATCTGCTGGCCGACCGCAGGGAAGGGGTCCGGATCGTGGCCGGTCTTGCCCTGGGGGAGATACGGGATGCCCGTGCGGTGGAGCCTCTGATCCGGGCCCTGGACGACCCGAGTGAAGACGTGCGGGGGGTGTCGGCGGTGGCGCTGGGGGAGATCGGGGATCAGCGGGCGGTGGAACCACTGAAA
>JAJRCY010000203.1 GCA_028678715.1 Methanomicrobiales archaeon
CGGCGGGGGCGGAGCCCCAGAAGAGCGTCCCAGTATTACAGAGAGTAAAACCTAACACCGTTCGTACACTCACCGGCCGAGCCGGTCACCCTTCCGAAACAGTGCAGGTGACGGTCCGGTGCCGGCTCGGGCGCACGTCCAGCTCAAGGAGCACCACCTGCTGCCAGGTGCCCGTGCCCAGTTCCCCCTTCTCCAGCGGGATCAGGAGGGAAGGCCCCACGATGGCTGCCTTCACGTGGGACCGGCCATTGCCATCCCCCCGCCGGCTGTCGTGGGCGTAGGGGATACCATCCGGGGCGATGACCGAGAGCGCCCGTTTCAGGTCCGAGAGCACCCCCGGCTCGTATTCGATGGTGGTGAGTGCCGCGGTGGAACCGGTCAGGAAGAGGTGGACAGACCCGTCTTTCACAGTGCTCTCCCTGACGCACCGCTGCACCTCCGGAGTGAGGTTGACGATGTCTCCCTCTCCCTTCGTGGTGACCGAGATCACGGTGCGGTACATGAAACCGGATCCTCCCTGCGGCACTGGCAGACCATACACGGAATCATGGAGCAGGAGGGATACGTAAGGTTTTCGGACTTCTCCCGGGTGCAACCCCCCGCCGGCCCCACTCGGGAACAGGGACCCGAGGGGGAGATTCCCCCCACCCTCCCTCCCTCAGAGCCGCAGGGTTCTCGCCGGGAACACGGCAGTGTTCACGAGGATGAGTTAACCGGGCAGGGAAGGAGATGGCGGGATTGGACCGAGCATTGGAAGGATCCGTGAAAGGAGCGGGATGGTTCGGGTCATTCCCTGGTGCCCCAGAAGGGTAGAGTTTTCGAGAGAATTAATTATTTCTATTTAATTCTCCCGGTAAATCCAGTTCAATAAGTTAATATATACCCTTTCACGAATCATATATCATTTCATTGCGTCTGAGAGAAAAGGGATGTCCCCATGAAATCCCGCCACCCCGCCAAGAACTCCCCTCCCACCGGCACTCTTCTGCGCCTCGGCTGCATGGCTGTGCTCCTGGGTTTTGCCCTCGCCGTCTCTGCCGCTGCAGCAGGGGCGGAAACCTGCATCTCCACCGGGCCTGGATCCCAGAATAATGCACGGATCTCCGGGGACTGGATCGTGTGGGTGGACAAATCAGACGGGTACGATATCATCCTGTACAACCTCACCACCCTCACCTTCACCCGGTTCACCGGCATCCCTGACCAGGACTATCCGAGTATCGACGGGAACCTGGTGGTCTGGCAGGGGGATAACCCGGAGCATCTCACCACGGATATCTTCCTCTATGACATCTCACGCCGGAACCTGACGAACCTCATCAATGACCTGCAGGATTTCCAGTACTTTCCCGATGTCAGCGGGGACCGGATCGTATGGGTGGATGACCGCCACTGGTCCACCTCGCGGTGGGATGTGTACCTGTACAATGTCACCACGCACACGGAGTCCCGGATCAGTAGCGACAGCGCGGATCAGGATGACCCGGCAATCGATGGTAATTACGTGGTATGGGAGGATTTCCGGAACGGCAATGCCGATATTTTCCTGTATGATATTCCCGCAGGGCAGCTGACGCCCCTCGTCACCGGGACTTCCAACCAGCATTACCCCAGGATCTCCGGCACCCGCGTTGTGTACCAGGATGACAGGAACGGCTACCAGGACATCTATCTGTACGACTTCCTCACCAGTCAGGAGACTAGGATTACCTCGAATGAATCCGGTTCCTATTTTCCCAAGATCGACGGGGATCGAATCGTCTGGACGGATTACCGGAACGGAAACGCTGACATCTACCTCCACAATATCACGACCGGTGTGGAGACCCGGATCACCACCGATCCGTACGACCAGGTGGGTCCCGATATCTCAGGCAACAGGATTGTCTGGATGGACAAGCGGCAGGGCGACCACAATGTCTATGCCATCTACCTGTACACGTTGGACGGTACCCCTGATCCGGATCCCACTCCCATCCCGACCCCCACGCCCACTCCCACCCCGATACCGGAACAGCTTGTGATGACCACCGGGACTGCCACTACGTACACCTACCTTGGCTATACGAGCACCTACCTCCAGCAGGCCCAGTCGTTCAAGGTTGCAGATACGGGCATCTCCCGGGTAGCGGTCGCGCTCGCGAAGAGGGGCTCACCCATCCTGGACATCACCCTCTCGGTGCGTACTACCGTGAAGGGCCCGGATCTCTCCCGTGCCACCATCGTGCCTTCCCGGGTCACCTCCACGGACTATAAAAAACCCACCTGGGTGGAGGTGCCCCTCGACCTGAGAGGAAAGCTCACCAAGGGATCCACGTGCTACGTCGTTCTCTCCGTCAGCTCCTCCGACTCGCGGAACTGTTACCTGGTGCCCCTGAATGGCTACAATCCCTTCAAGGAAGGGTACCTGTACAAGAACACCATCGGGTCCCAGACCGCCAGTTCCGAGATGCTGATGAAGGTCTGGTTCACGGACGGCGCCCCTATGCCTCCGCCGGCACCCACGGCGGACTTCAGCGGGACCCCGGTCTCCGGGAATGCACCTCTGGAAGTCCAGTTCACCGATGCCTCGACCGGTACCATCTCCTCGTACGTCTGGGACTTCGGGGACGGGAACACGTCAACGCAG
>JAJRCY010000204.1 GCA_028678715.1 Methanomicrobiales archaeon
GGCTCGTCGCCTCCCTCCTTGAACTGCTCCATCGACTCCTGGCCGATGATCGTCTGGTGCATGCAGACGTGGTTCAGCACCGAGCCCAGGGAGTAGTTGGTGTCCTTGTGGGTTGCCGCGTCCTCTACCGCCTCGGAGATGGCGATACCCAGGGAGCCCGGTGTGTTGGGGTCCTTTGCAAGCATCGCTTTCCCGGACTGGGTCTTCTCCGAGGGGCTTGGGATGCACTCCGCACCCCAGGCCTGCATCATCGACTTCCGGTAGGGCTTCTCCGCGTAGCTGGACCGGACCATGTACACCGTGCACTTCATGTCGAAGAGGCAGGTGGCGTAGGCGAGGGCTGACCCCCACTGGCCGGCACCGGTCTCGGTGGCAATCCGCTCGATCCCCTCTTTCATGTTGTAGTACGCCTGGGGGACCGCCGTGTTGGGCTTGTGGCTCCCCGGCGGGGAGACCCCCTCGTACTTGTAGTAGATCTTTGCCGGGGTCTTCAGCTGCTCCTCCAGCCGCCGCGCCCGGTAGAGGGGGCTCGGGCGCCAGTACCGGTAGATCTCCCGGACCTCGTCGGGGATATCGATATACCGCTCCTGGGAGACCTCCTGGCCGATGAGGGCCATGGGGAAGATCGCGTGGAGCTCGTCGGGTGTCACGGGCTTCAGGGTCTGGGGGCTGTACACCGGGTCCAGGGTGACCGGCAGATCCGCCTGGATGTTGTACCACCGCTTCGGGATCTGCTCCTCCTCAAGCTGGAACTTGACCTGCATACCTGAGAGTTGGGTAATGCACATAAATATACATTGTGGCATGTGGATGTCATTCAATGAATGACAAAGGGCATTTCTGGACGCCCCGCGCCACGGTTCAGTCGTGCCGGAGCGCCTCGATGGGATTCAGGTTCGCCGCACGCCAGGCAGGGTAGAGGCCGGAGAGGAGGCTGGTCCCGATGCCAAAGAGCATCCCGTACAGGATGAAGACCAGGCTGGAGGGGACAAAGAGGTACGTGGTGGACTGGAGCATGACGGAGACGGCCAGGTAGGCTCCCCCGAAGGAGAGGATCCCGCCGATCGCGCTGCCGATGACCCCCAGGACCAGTGCCTCGTACAGGAAGATCCGCATCACCTCCCTTCTTTTGGCCCCGATGGACCGGATGATGCCGATCTCCCGTGTCCGCTCCGTCACCGACATCATCATCACGTTCAGGATGGAGACCCCCGCCACGATCAGGGAGATGCCGCCGATGGCAGTCGTGAAGGTGGAGATGTTGTTGAAGGCGTCCAGGATCGTCTGCAGGACCTTTCGGGTATCGAGCACGGTTACGACATCAGTGCGCCTGTTCAGGGCATCCTCGATGGCCTTCTTCACCGTATCGATCTCCTCCAGGTTGCGGACCTTCACCACCACCAGGTTGTATCCCTCTTCCCCGTACGTGGACTCGAACCACCGGTCCGAGACCACCAGGGCATAATCCGGGTTGATGTCAAACCCGATCCCCCGCTCCTTCAGGATTCCGACGATGCGCACCCGCTCGCCTCCCTCCCCGATCCTGCCGGTGGAGCCCACGTTCAGCTCGAACTCCTCGGCCAGCTTCTTGCCTGCCATCGCCCCCGTTGTGGACCGGAGGAAGATGCCGTCCTCCAGCTCCAGGATCTCGGAGATGTCGGCCGGATCCATGCCGTAGAGGGTGGCAGCCCGGTTCTCACTCCCCACGATGACCCGGTCGGCACCCGTGTGGACAGGTATCACGATATTGGAGCCCACCGACCGCGTGATCTCGTCCATCTGCCGCGGGGTGATCCGGAGGGAGGCCGAGCCGCCACCACCGGCCCCCCCCATGGGCCCTGCCCCGGACTGGGGGTACACGACGATGGTATCCCCGACGGTGGTGAGGGATTCCGAGATGGAGAGGACCAGGCTGTTGCCCAGCACCCCCATGGAGGAGATGGCCACGACGCCGATGACGATCCCGATGACCGCGAGGAACGACCGGAGCCAGTGGAGCCGGATGTTCCTCCGGGCATAATCGAACAGGATCATGCAAGCCTCCCGTCAACGAGCTCGATCCGGCGGCGGGCATACCCCGCCACCCGGGGGTCATGGGTGACCATGATGATGGTCATGCCTGCCCGGTTCATCTGCGCCAGGAGCTCCATGATGGTCGTACCGGTGCGGGTATCCAGGTTCCCGGTGGGCTCGTCGCAGAGCAGGATATCCGGGTCGTTGACAAGCGCCCGGGCAAGGGCCACCCGCTGCTGCTGCCCGCCGGAGAGCTCTGACGGCTTGTGGGTGGCGAGGCTCTCCTCCAGGCCCACGGCCGCGAGGACAGCCCGGCACCGGTTCGCGATCTCCTCCCGGCCCAGTCCTCCGTTTCTCCCCTGCGCGAGGATGAGGGGGAACTCCACGTTCTCAAAGGCGGTGAGGAGGGGGATCAGGTTGAACTGCTGGAAGACGAACCCGATCGTATCCCGGCGCAGTTCGGTGAGGGGATCATCGGCGAGATCCCGGACATTCACCCCGTTCAGGTAGAGATCCCCTGACGTGGGGACATCCAGGCACCCGATCAGGTTGAGGAGGGTGGATTTCCCGGATCCGCTGACCCCCATCACTGCCACGAAGTCCCCGCGCTCCAC
>JAJRCY010000205.1 GCA_028678715.1 Methanomicrobiales archaeon
AGTTCTCAGCCTCCGAGGATCTGGTGCGGGAGTACCTCCGTAACTTCTCCCAGGTCTTCATCTACCGGGGGATCTTCCCGGACACGGGGATGCTGATCCGCGACCGCCGGTTCTCTTTTGTGAACCTGGACGTGGACACCCACCGGTCCACCAGGGACTGCCTGGAGTTCTTCTACCCGCGGATGAGCCCTGGCGGGATTATCCTCTCCAACGACTACGTCAATACCCCCGGGGTCCGGAAGGCCTTTGATGAGTTCTTTGCCCCGAAGCCGGATCCCGTCCTGGAGACCGCCGCGTCCCAGTGCATGGTGGTGAAGGTGTAGCGGGGTCCGGCCGATCCCGTCACGTCTCTTGGTCCTGCTTTTCCCCTTCCCATCATCCTCAGCAAGGCAGAAGCATCTGGTTCTGTCAGGACCGGGACAGGAGGGGGCAGGCCCCCCTCCCGGTCCCACCGCCTGATAGGATAGGCCCTTCTATCCCTTTCTGAAGGGTTCAGGCTCGTCCATCCGGGAAACCGAAGGAGAGGCTATCGTCAACGGCGGTGCGGGAGTCCGCCCCGATGGTTTCCACTGTTCTCATAATGGGATTCGGAAAAAAGAATGGACTTTACTGCCCCGCCGCTTTCTTCACTGGCGGGCGGAGCAGGAACCAGGCGATACCGAGCCCGATGAGGGCCAGCACCAGGACGTAGGGGAAGACCCCCAGGTAGCTCCCGCTCGCGGTCCGGATGAACCCTGCCAGCTGGGGGCCGGCGATGGCCCCGGCCCCGTAGGCCAGGAAGACCACGCCGTAGCACCGGGGGTAGTCGCAGGTGCCGAAGTACGTGGCGCAGGTGGTGGGGGCGATCGCCAGCCATCCCCCCAGGCACCCCCAGAGGATGGCAAAGGACAGGATGTACGCAGGAACGGTCGGTACCTGCCACATGAGCAGGGAGGCGAGGGCAATGAGGATGAAGGATATCATGGCCGTCTTCTGCGGATTCAGCCGGTCGGTGAGGGCGCCAAAGACCGGCCTCCCTCCGCCGTTGAAGATGGCAAAGAACCCGACCAGCATGGTGGCCAGGCCGGTATCGATCATGACGACCTCGGTCCCGACGGGCTTTGCGATCCCGATGGCCATGAGACCTGCCAGGCACCCGATGAAGTAGCAGACCCAGAGAGCATAGAAGGACGGGGTGCGCACCATCTCCGAGCGGGTATGCTCGCAGGATACCGCCTCCCCCGGCTTCGGTGCCGGCGGGTTCCACCCCTCCGGCTTCAACCCCGCGGGAGGGAACGCCAGGGGCAGCGCCAGCAGGGCCAGGAGCAGGATGAAGGCGATCCCGAAGATCCGGAACGTGGTCATCACGCCGAAAGCGGTGATCAGGAACCCTGCCAGGTTCGCGGTGATAAAGGCCGAGAACCCGAAGCCCAGGAGGACGAGACCCACGGCAAGGCCCCGCCGGTCCGGGAACCACCGTGCTGCGACGGCAACGGGGACCCCGTAGGCGATCCCCACCCCGAGGCCGCCGATGACCCCGTACATCAGGTGGAGCTGCCAGACCGAGGAGACCGTGGAAGCCAGCAGCCACCCGAGGCCCGTCAGGAACCCGCCGATGATGGTCACCTTCCGGGGCCCCAGGGTCTCGATGTATTTCCCGGTGAGGGGCATCGCGATGGCAAAGAAGGCGAGAAAGACCGAGAACGGCAGCAGCACGTCGTTCGCGGTGACAGCCTGCCCCAAGTCCCGGGTGAAAAAGACGGTGAGGGGAGCCACGAAGACGGACCAGGAATAGATGGTGCCGAGGCAGAGGTTGATGATCATGCCCAGCAGCACCAGCACCCAGCGGCCCGACTCCGCCTTCATGCCCATGATCTTCAGCGGTTCCATGGATCCACCCCGCGGTTTCTGCCTGCCATCCGCCTGCACCCGCGGAGGACAGCCATAACCTCCCCGAAATCGTTCATGATTAATCGTTTATATTCCAGTACATGAAGGTTGCGATCCGGGTGCGGAGGGTGAGTGAATGGAAGGGGGGAAATGTCTTATGGGAAAAGACAGCAGATGGTCCCTTTCCTGTATTCCGTGGATGTGGATGGAGAACAGATATTTTCCTCCAGACCGGAACATCCGGCATGGAAAAGCCATCCTCTTGGGGGTGGGATCGGGAGGGAGCTCTCGCCCCCTCCCGTCGCCCTCTCCCGGTGAGGATAGTCGCTCCACGGCGGTTTTTGCGTTGCGAGGAGAGGACCTGAGTGGAGCAGATCAGTAAAAAAGAAAAGATTCCGGATCTAGAGCGCCCGGATCAGCGACTCGCGGGTGATGATCCCCATCAGGCGGCCGTGGTCCGTGACGGGGAGGGCAGAGATCTGCTTCTGGAGCATCAAATCCACGGCCTCGCCGAGGGGAACGTTCCGCTCGGTGGCGATGACGGGCGCCTTCATGATGTCGCGCACGATCAGGTTCCGGATGCGGTGGTCCTGGTACTTGCTGTCCACCACCTCGCGGAAGGCCGCGAGGGAACGGGCCACGTCCGTCTCGGTGACCATGCCGACGATGGAGCCGTTGTCGGTGACCACGAACCGGTGGACCTTCTCGTCCAGCATCCGGCGCCGGAGGTGGACCACCCGTTCCTCTGACTGGA
>JAJRCY010000206.1 GCA_028678715.1 Methanomicrobiales archaeon
CGCCATCGAGTCGCCGGATCTCTTCCGCCGGGCTGCAGCCCCTTCCGTGGAGGAGCTGCTGAAGGATCCGGTGTACCTTGACTATGCATTGTATGCGAAACACAAGCGCAAGATCGTGATGCAGCGATGAGAGACGTGGCAGTGATCGGGATCGGGTGCACCCCCTTCGGGGAGCACTGGGGAGCGTCCTTCCGGAACCTCTTCATCCAGGCAGGAGCCCTCGCGCTGGAGGATGCAGGCCTCTCCGGCGAGCAGATTGACGCCCTGTACGTGGGCAACATGAGCGCGGGGAGGTTCATCGAGCAGGAGCACATCGGGGCTCTGATCGCAGACTACTCGGGCATGGCGACCCGTCACATCCCCGCCACCCGGGTGGAGGCGGCGTGCGCCTCCGGTGGCCTCTCGTTCCGGCAGGCGGTCATCGCCGTTGCCAGCGGGATGGAGGACGTGGTGGTGGCAGCGGGCGTGGAGAAGATGACGGACGTGGGCACCGGGACCAGCGTGGATACGCTGGCGGGCGCTGCGGACCGGGAATGGGAGGGCTTGGTGGGGGCCACCTTCCCGGGCCTGTACGCCATGATCGCCACGGACTACATGCACCGCTACCCCCTGACCCGGGAGCAGCTGGCCATGGTGGCGGTGAAGAACCACTTCAACGGGGCCAGGAACCCCATCGCCCAGTTCCGGCAGGAGATCACCGTCGAGACGGTGCTGCGATCGCCCCTGGTGGCCGATCCCCTCCGGCTCTTTGACTGCTCCCCCATCACCGATGGGGCCGCGGCGGTGGTCGTGGCCCCGCTGGACCGGGCCCGGGAGTTCACGGACCGGTTCGTGAAGGTGCGGGCCTCGGCCCAGGCATCGGATACCATCAGCCTGCACGACCGGGCAGACATCAGCCGCCTGGATGCCACGGTGGCGGCAGGTCGGTGGGCGCTCTCGGACGCCGGCCTCTCCCACCGGGACATCGATCTCGTGGAGGTCCACGACTGCTTCACGATCGCCGAGATCTGCGCCATCGAGGACCTGGGCTTCTGCCGGAAGGGCGAGGCAGGGAGGCTCACCGAAGAGGGCGTGACGGCGCTGGACGGGGATCTGCCGGTGAACACGAGCGGCGGCCTCAAGGCCTGCGGGCACCCGGTGGGGGCCACGGGGATCAAACAGATCTGCGAGGTGGTCCAGCAGCTGCGCGGCGAGGCCGGGAAGCGGCAGGTGCCGGGCGCGGAGATCGGGATGACCCACAACGTGGGGGGGACCGGGGCCACGGTCGCGGTCCACATCCTGGAGGTGGTGTGATGTCGGTCGCACGGTTCTGGCGCAAGATTCCCCAGCGCTACAACCTGATCGGCACCCGGTGTGAGACCTGCGGAACTTACTTCTTCCCTCCCCGGTCTTTCTGCCCTGCCTGCCGGAGGGAGGGGAAGATCGTGGAGTACCGCTTCCCTGGGAAGGGGAAGGTGGTCACTTACACGGTGATCCGCTCCGCGAGCGAGCAGTTCGAGCACCTGACCCCCTACATTCTGGCCATCGTGCAGCTGGACGAGGGGCCCCGGTTCACGGCCCAGGTGGTGGCGGAGCCGGGGGAGCTCCAGGTGGGGACTCCGGTACGACCGGTCTTCCGCCGGATCAGCGCCGATGGCGAGAGCGGTGTCATCCACTATGGCACCAAGTTCGTGCCAGTCCGGTGAAACATCATCCACCCGGGAAAGTAAAGGGGATCTCCCTGACAATTCCCGGAAAATGGCCTTTTCCCCGGAAAGGGTTAAAAACTAATATTTAATTCCTGATTTTGAAAAGATGAAAAAATAACAATCAGACTAAATCAAAATACATAAATATAAAAAAGAAAAATTCTGTGACACACATCTTCTGGTGATAGGAGTGACTTTCTCGTTCCGTATTCCGCGGGTGACGCCCCTTCTCCTGGCACTCGCAGTGCTTTCGCTGGTGAGCATCGCTGCAGCGGCATCCGCAGCACCCACCAACCCATTCCGGGGAGACAACACCTCCACCGCGGATCTGGATGTCACGTACATCAGCCAGTCCCCGCGGTACGACTTCAGGGCCGAGAAGACCGGTCCAGCCGTGGGCGATACCGTGACGCTCTCGGCCCATGTCCGCAACCGGGGCCCGGCCTCTGCGAGCATCTGGAATTACAGCTGGTGGATCGACGGCCAGCAGGTGGAGAGTGGCATGGGTCCCACCCTGGCCGCAGGGAGCGAGAGGATGGTGAACCTCTCGTACACCTGGCAGAGCGGTGACCACTGGGTCTCCTTCTTCGCGGATCCGGAGAACGCGATCCGGGAGAAGTCGGAGCAGAACAACCTGCGGACCGACCGGATCAACGCGCTTCTCGTGGGCTTCTGGGTGGAGCAGTCAGTCTACAATTATTTCAACACCAACCAGTATGCCTTCACCCAGCGGTTCGGGATCGCGGACGAGGCCAACTCCTGGGAGGACTGGGCACAGCGCCAGATGGCCCTTGCGAACCGGCTCCTGGGTGAGGCGGTGTACCCGTCCACCCCCAACGGCTGCCTGGACCACTGGCGCCTGGACCAGGTGATCGTGGTTCCGGACAATGCCCTGCCCCTTGCCGGCGGC
>JAJRCY010000207.1 GCA_028678715.1 Methanomicrobiales archaeon
GGGACATCCAGGCATCCGATCAGGTTGAGGAGGGTGGATTTCCCGGATCCGGAGACCCCCATGACCGCCACAAAGTCCCCGCGCCCCACCTCAAGGGAGAGGTGGTCAATGGCGGTGACATCCCCTGCCGGCAGCGGGTACACCTTGGTGACGGCGGCCAGCTGGATCAGGGGGGATCCGCTCTCTTCGGGCAGGTTCACCCCTTTCTCCATGCATAGATGATAACGGCTGCCACGACGATGACCAGCATCCAGACGAGGAGCGTGATGAGCCGGGAGGGTTCGTTGGCCTGTTCTGCCAGGGCCTGGCGGTCAAACTCCACGTCCACGCTGTCGGTATAGGTGGTGCCCTGGGTATCCTTGTACGAGAGGAGGACCGGCACCTGGGAGACCGAGGTCCGGGTGCGGAAGGTCACTTCGAATGGACTTGTGCTGTCGGGCTCCAGCACCCCCGCGGTGAAGACCCGGTAGGGATCGGCGGGCGTGGCATCCCCGCCGGTGGTGAGGGTGACCGCCCGCGCAGCCTCAAGCCCGATGTTGGTGACATTCCCTGCGATCCTCAGGTACCCAGGTCCTGCCGTGACCCGGATACCTGTTATGGCAAGTTCCGGCTGGAAGCGGTTCTCCGAGGGGTCCAGGGGAAGGGTGACGGTGGTGGTATGGGCATTGATCCCGTTCTTGTAGTTGGCACGGAACCGGATGAAGGACTGCCGCAGCGGTATGATCGTGAAGGGGATGGTGGACTGGGCGTCCGGTTCCAGGGTGCCGACAAAGGAGCTGGAAGGGGTGATGACAAAACCCTCCCCCTCTGGGGTCACCGTCACCGCGCTGGCAGCGTTGGGCCTGGGATTCCCCACCACCACCCGGTAGGTGCCCTTCATGCCCTGGGCCAGGGGATCGGGGGTCTCCACCACCGAGATCCGCAGGGGCGTGGAATCCACCTCCACGGGGATGGCGTAGCGGAGCATGCCGCCCTCCCGATAGTCCACCGTGAACTTGACGTAATAGAAGCCGTCCACCGCTTCCGTGTATACCGTATAGGTGAACGTGAGGGAATCCCCGGGCCCGATGGGCAGCACATCCGTGTACGGGTTCTGCTTCACCTGGACCTCCACACCGTTGACCCGGGCACTGTTGAGGGTGGCGGGATCCGGCCCGGTATTCGTGAGCCGGATGGTGAGCACCCCCACGTCACCCTTCATCAGCACCTGCGGGTCCAGCCGGTACTCCGAGACCACCAGCCGGGGGCCGTAATCCTCTGCAGCCACGGGGCTGAAGAGCACGCCCAACGCCAGGGCCAGGAGGAGAATCCCCGCGGCTTTCATGCGAGTACCCCCAGGTTCCAGACGATGATGATGATGTACAGTGCCACCGGCACCCCCACGGTGACGGCCGCGTTGCGAAGCGTGAGGCCACGGGCATACCGGATGCCGAAGATCCAGATGTTCGCTGCCCAGAGCAGGAAGATGATACCAAGGATCCCGGAGAGCACCATCACCGGCTGGTGCGTGAGAGCGGTGACGGCAGCCTGGATCTCCTCAACGCTGGTCACGGGGGCGACGCGGATACCGGGGCTGAACACCCAGAAAATGGCAAGGGAGACGGCACTCCCGATAACCAGGGGGAGGTAGCCGTAGCCGGTGGCAGCAAGCGTCCGGCGGAAGGAGCCCTTCCCCTGGAAGAGCAGGGAGATTACAAAGAACACCCCCGCCCAGGCAACCCAGAAAAGGAAGATCCCCACCAGCGCCCCGATGGTACCGAAAATGACCATAATTCCCTGGTACTGCTGCACGTCAGGGGGCATGATCCTGGCGAGAAAACCCGTGGTCAGGAATGCCGTGGCCCCGGCAACGAGGGCAGCGGCCAGCACGATGAGGGCCGGAGTGCGCAGCGCTTCCCACTCAGGGGGGTCCCGCCCGAAAAAGGCATTCGGGTTCACAAGCAGGGTGAGGAGAGAGGATGCCATGGCTCGTCACCTCTTAGGTGGACGCTCCGCGATATTACGCTTTCTGGCGGAAGCGGAGCGGTTCTCTTCCGATCACCGCACCGCGAGGCCGGATGACCCATCCGGTCCCGGTCTCCCGACCGGGGAAAGGGGCGGAGAGGTGGTCACTCCTCGACGACGATGGTCCCCGTCATGGAGGGATGGAGGTGGCAGTGATAGCCGTACGTCCCGGTCTTTGTGAAGGTGAAACGGTAGGAGTCCCCCTGGGAGAGGATCTCGGAGGCCAGATCCGGGAGGTCGGTATGGGTCGGGTGGGGGTCCGACGCCACCTGGTGGGGTGCCGAATCCTCGTTGGTCCAGATGATGGTCGTTCCGACCGACACGGTGAGGGTGGCCGGCTCGAAAGCAAAGTTCCGGATCAGCACCTCTGCCACGCTCTCCACCTCCGTGGTCTCGGTGACAGGAGGTTCCGGTGTCGGGCTCTCCCCCACCTGGGTCGTCTCCGGCGGCGTGGCAGTGGTCGTCACGGTCCCGGGTTCCATTGACCCGGTACCGGTGCACCCTGCGGCCAGCAGGAGAAACAGCACGAGCATGACCGGAAGTACCATTCTCAGCGCAATCCTTTCAGGCATGGCTGACCATAGGAACC
>JAJRCY010000208.1 GCA_028678715.1 Methanomicrobiales archaeon
AGGGCACGGGATACCCTGCAGGAGAACCCGTGCCCATCTGTGTCACCATGCCTGGCGGGCCCGGGCCGCAATACCGGCCTGGCGGGGCGGACGCAGGAAGGGCCGGAGGGGTGGGATTGAATCAGATCCCTCTGCAGCATTAGAAAAAGTATAAATACAGGATGTGTCTATGCTCCCGTGTTGCCCTGCAGAGGCGGATGAGCGAGCGTGGAGAGAACGGACTCTATCCAGGAACGACAGAGAAACTCAGGCCGAATCCCGAAAACCTGCCTGACCCCACTCACCAGGCCCAAGGGGATGGTGGACCGCTGAGCCAGGATCGTCCCCTCCAGTGAATCCACGGCATTTCTCCCCCGTCGACCGTCCAGGGGCGGATGCGTCCCCCCCGGATCACCCCTGCATGCTCCTGCAGGCAACGCGGGACGTGAGGTAAGAGAGGACTAGGAGGAGGTGGATATTTCCGGGCACGGGGTACCCGAGCCCCATGGAACCGGAAATACCGTATGGTCTCGACGAAAGGGATTGATGCGGTGGGAGTGGTTCTCCAGGTACTGGCAGTAGCATTCTTGCTCGCCGGCAGCGGCGTCGTGGGTATGGCCCACGCCGGCACCGAATCCGAATCTTCCTTCAAGATTGATGTGGGCATCTATGCGGGGGTCAATCCCGTGAATAATCCCATTAATGCGGACCCCGGGGACATGCAGCAATTCCATTTTGATGTCAGCTATGTCATTACCCGGACCCCGCAATGCGTCCTCCCCTTCTTCTCGCCTCCCTCGGAGTCGGGTGTGATCGACCAGTTCACTGTGTCACAGGGGAATACCGTCTTCGTGCCGAAGGTCGTAGGACAGGCCGGCGATCGAACGATCAACTACTGCGTGCTGCCTCTGCCTCTCGTTGGTTATTCGTACCCTGCAGACAGTTCATGTCTGGGAGTCATATGTCCGGTGACCGAGAGCGTCAGCTATACGATTGACCATTACGACATTCCGAAAGGGTACTGCCCGCAGTATCCCGACGGTCAGGTCTGTAAGAATGATGCGACCCCGACCGAGAACATGAAGTTCTACAAGGGATCTGCGTGCGGGAAAGTGTACGCCGGGTGGGATGGCCATTTCGGATGGGGCCCGTGCAAACCCCGCCAGTGTTACATCATGATCACGTAGGGTGATCACACGGGAGGGGGCGGTCGGCGAAACCTCCCCATGCCCCGATGAAATATCGCGATCTCTCTCCCTGGTCGTGCTGCGCGATTACCGATGGGGTGATGTCTGCAGTCACCCCTCGCGAAATCGCACCTTTTATCGCCGGCCAGCACCAAAACAGGGCTGTGAAGATCCTGGTCGACGGTGAGACCTGCTACGCTCCGCGGGGCGCCTACTTCGACGGAAGCGTGCGGATCGAGGGGAACCTGGTGGCACCCTTTGGCACGCATTTCTGGAAACATCTGGTGGTGAGCGGGGACCTGGAGCTGGGCCCCGCTTCCAGCGTCGCGGGGACCGTCTCCTGCCGGAACGCCCTCATCGGCGGCAGGGCCATCATCAAAGGGGATCTCACCGCCGAGGGGACGGTCTTTGCCTGCGACCGGGTGGTGATCCGTGCCATCCGGGCCGGGGGCGATGTGGTGCTGCGGCCCGGGGTGATCGTGGGCGAGGTGGTGACGCCGGGTACCATCACGGTCATTGGAAAGGTGCTCTCGGACCGGCTCGAAGGATGGAAGGTGGTGGTCCTTCCCGGCTAGCCGGCCGGAGGGTGATCATCCTTCCGGGGCAGGGGTGCGGGTGGCAGACCCAGCCGGGCCACGTCGCAGACCTCGCCCCAGTCCACCAGCGTCTCCACGCACCCGTCCTTCTGAGTGACGACACCGATGCCCGGGATACCCAGGCGGTCGCACATCTCCAGGCCGTCCTTGACCTCGACGATGCAGCCCACGCCGATGATGGCGCCGGGCCGGTACTTCTGCACCATGCGCTGGATGAAGGAGGACCCCGGCACAATGAAGACCCGGTACCCCATCTCCTGGAGCCGGAGGATGGCCTCGCCGGTTGGGCACTGGCCGCAGTTCTGGCACTTCAGGCCTTCGGGGGTGAGATGGGCGGGGCACTTCGACGACCGGAGGCACTGGGGCAGGAAGATGGCCCGGTGATCCACCGGAACCGTCTCAAAGGTGGTGGTGTTCATGGAGTTCTGGAGCCGGATGAAGAAGGAGACGAGTTCACGGTCCGAGATGCCGAAGAGCCGGGTGAGGCCCCGCACCACCCCCTCCAGCATGTAGAACCCGCTCTTCAGGACCCGGGGGAAGTAGAGCCTCCCGTTGCGGATGGAGACGGCCGTCAGGGCCACAAGAAGAAAGGCAAAGAGGATCAGGGAAAGGATTACGACAACGGTGACCTCCCCGATCAGCACCATCAGGGAGGTGAAGGAGATTTCGAGGGCCATGGTTGCACCGGATCTGGGCTGTCGAAGATGATAACTCTCGCCCTGCGGGGCGGAGTTCCGGGGAGGATACCTCTCGCCCTGCGGGGCGGAGTTCCGGGGAGGATACCTCTCGCCCTTAA
>JAJRCY010000044.1 GCA_028678715.1 Methanomicrobiales archaeon
CCTGGTCTCGGAGTTCATGCTGCAGCAGACGCAGGTGGGCCGGGTCGAGGAGAGGTTCCCGGGGTTTGTGGCCCGTTTCCCGGATGCCGCAACCCTGGCCCGCGCACCGCTGCGGGAAGTGCTCGGCGCCTGGCAGGGACTGGGCTACAACCGGCGGGCGGTGGCCCTGCACCGCGCAGCGGTCCTCCTCGCAGAGCGGTACGGCGGCAGTGTGCCTAACGACCGGGACGCCCTCCTGTCCCTCCCGGGCGTGGGGCCGTCCACGGCTTCCGGGGTGCTGGCCTTTGCCTTCAACCAGCCGGTGGCCTTTGTGGAGACGAATATCCGCCGGGTCTTCCTCCACCACTTCTTCCCGGGAAGGAATCGGGTCCCGGACCGGGAGATCCTCCCGCTGGTGGAGGCCACGTTGGACCGGGACCATCCGAGGGAATGGTACTGGGCGCTCATGGACCTGGGTTCCGGGCTCCGGCGGCTGCCCGAGAATCCCAACCGGAGGTCCCCGGCCCACCGGCCCCAGTCCCCGTTCCACGGTTCAGACCGCCAGTTCCGGGGGAGGCTCCTGCGGGCCCTCCTCCGGGAAGGGGCCCTGGATGCCGGGGAGGCTGCAGAAATCACGGGATGCGCACCCGCCCGCCTGGCACGGATTCTTTCGAAGATGGAGAGGGAAGGATTCCTGGAAAGGACCGCGGGCGGCGGTATTTGTATCAGGGATGCGGCGGGATCCCGCCAGGAGCACCCCCCCGGCCATTCCGGGAGCGGGAACTCCTGAAGCGCCTCCTGCCCCGCGGTTCGCAGGGCTATTAGAAAGCCTTATCAACCGGACCGGATACTTTCGTCCGGTGGTCGGCTTGGAGATTGTGAAGATCCCCCGGATGGAGAAGCAGGATTACGATGCCCTCATCTCGGAAGGGTACGTGAGCAGGATCGCGTTTATCGGCGACAGGTATCCCTACATTGCCCCGTTTCTCTATATCTTTGACGGCAATTTCATGTACTTCCTCTCGACCCGGTACGGCAAGAAGATCCGGTTCTTCCGCCAGAACCCGCATGTATCCGTCGAAGTGGAGCGGTACTCCGGCGACCTCTCCAGCTATACCTTCGTCACGCTCCAGGGGCACCTGGAGGAGGTGGAGGACGCCATCGAGAAGAAGATCATCCGGAAGAAGTTCGTGGAGATGATCCGGAAGAAGCACCTCTCCCCTAACATCATGGCTGCCCTGGGCCACATGCCCACGGAGCCCATTGAAGCGATTGCGAGCGAGGAGCGTTCCATTGTCTGGAAGCTGACCGGCGTCACCGACATCGTGGCGCTCCGGAACCTCTAGGCAGGGGACCATGTCTCCGTGCCGGAGTATGCCATCCCGTTCCGGCCGGGGATGTCGTGCCCTCCTCATCGCGTTTCTCCTCCTCCTTCTTTCCCTCTCTGCAGGGGCGCATGTCCCGGTGGTCCTGGGCGAAGGGCATGATCCCGCCGCCCGCACCGTCCCTGACCCCCTGAAGTCCTGGGCGTTCTATGCCACGCTCCCCGGTGCCGGTGAACCGGACCTGTTCCGCTTCGAGATGCACCGGGGAGACCGGCTGGTGGTCTCCCTCCAGGTGCCGGATGCCCGGGGGTCGGTCCCCGTGCTGGTGGTCGTGGGACCGGGCCTCTCGTCATCAGGGATCCCGCCTCCCGGGGTGGAGGTCCCTCCCGGCTCTTCCGCGGTCGTCCTAGAGGGAGTGCGTCCCCCCCGGCCCTCCTATGAACCCTTTGCCCCGGGCGCCTCCTATCCCGTGGCAGCGCTGGATACTGTCGTGAATGCCGACGGTGAGTACCGGGTGGCGGTGGTGGGGACAGGGGAGGACACCCGGTACGGGCTTGCCATCGGATACCGGGAGGAGTTCTCTCCCCTGGAATGGGTGATGGTTCCCCTCTCGGTCCTCCAGGCACGGGTGAACGAGGGCCAGCACCCGGCCCTGGTACTCGCCCCCCTCCTTCTCGTCCTGGTCTCCGGCCTTCTCCTCCTGGCCATCCGGAGGAAGGACGATCCACGGCTGCATTCTGCCGCGGGATGGTGCGCGGCGACCGCAGGGCTGCTCATGCTGGGGAGCGCAGCCGGAACGCTGGTGCAGATGGGGATGGCCCTCGCGATCACCGGCCTGGCCGCAACCGCGGTCGTGACCGTGATCTTCATCCTTCTCTCTGCCCTCCCCGGGATCCTCTGCCTTCGGGTTGCCCTGGCCCGTACCCCGGGGTGGGGCAGGCGGGACCGCGTCATCCTGCTTGCCTCAGCCCTCCTCGCCATCGCCGCCTGGTCCGGGCTCTTGGCTGGTCCCCTCCTGGCCCTGGCCGCGGCTGCCCTTGCCCGGCCGCGGCCGGTACACGCTGCCTGATCAGCCCGAGAAGACAGACAGGAACACCCAGTATACCCCGGCCTGAAGGATCGTCAGCGGCACGCCCGCCCGGAGAAAGTCCCGGAACGTGAGGGTCTCGCCCTGCCGTTCCGCGTTCTGGATGATGATCACGTTGGAGGCAGCTCCCAGGATCGACAGGTTGCCGGCGATCGTGGAGCCGGCCGCGAGCGCGAGGAGGGGTGCCGGGGAACCCCCCTGTCCCGCCATGAGGGGGAGGACAAGGGCCACGAAGGGGACATTGGAGAGGAACTGCGGGAGGGTGATTCCGAGGAGCAGGATGACGCCTGTCCGGGAGAGGGAGGGCCCGGCCAGCCCCACGAGATCCTGGAAGAAGCCGGTGGTCCAGACCGATTCCATCAGCACGAACATGGAGGCAAAGAAGACGAGGGTGGGCCAGTCCACCCTCTTTACGAGTTCCCACCGGCGGGGGCTCCCCAGCAGGAGGGGCAGGGCGGCGAGGAGGGCGATGTGGGGGAGGGAGAGCCCCAGGGGAACCCCCAGGGTGGACGTGGCGACAAGGATCCCGATCAGGAGGAGGATCAGCCCCAGGGAGAGCCGCGAGAGGCGGGCCAGGGCCGGGTCGGTGATGGCGCCCGCATCGACTGAGCAGGCCCGGTGGACGAATTCCCCCGGGTACAGCCACCGCAGGATCCCGTAGCTGAGCAGAAGGCAGAGGAGCGTGGGAACGGCCAGGGCGATGAGGAACGTGACAAACGGGTTCGCCACCGGCCCTTCCACGGCGATCAGCAGGTTCTGGGGGTTCCCGATGGGGGAGAGGACCGATCCCGTGGTGACAGCAAAGGCCAGCGCGAGCAGCAGGACGCGGGCCGGGATCCCGTTCCGCCTGGCCACGGCGATGACGAGCGGAGTGCCGACAATCGCCAGGGTGTCGTTCATCAGGAGCGCCGAGAGGAGGCCAAAGGAGACGGTGAGGAGGAGGAGCAGCCGGTCATAGGTTGTGGCCCGGCTGAAGAGGCGGTGGGCCAGGTGGGAGAGGTACCCGCTGGCCTGGAGGGCTTCGCCGACGAGAAACATCCCGAAGAGAAAGAGCATCACGTCCATGCTCACGGAAGCAAGCGCCCGGGAGGGGGAGATGGACCCGGTGATGAGGACCGCCACCGCCCCGGCCAGCATGATCTGCCAGATGCGGAGGGTGTACCTCCCCACCTGCCTGACAGCGATGGCCAGGAAGACCAGCACCACGACGGCGAGGGGGACGAGAGCACCCGGGTCGCCCACCGTCACGCGGCCATCGCCTCCCTCCCGTGCCTCTCAATCCACCATCCCGTAAGGGAGATTTGTCTTCAGGCAGAACGCGAGGTCCGAGAGGAGGTCTGCCAGCGGTTCGCCGTTGAGGGAACGGTCCCGGAGGGCCTCGGCCAGGCTGCCCTGCTCGATGCGGCGTGCCATGACCGGGAGAAACCGCCGCTCGTCCCGGGTGGCGGTTCCCCGGGCCCCTTCCATCAGCCGCTCCAGCTCCGGCTGCAGCCGGGAGGTGCCGTACTGGATCGCCGTCCCCAGCAGGCCGGCGATGTCCCCCGTGTCCCTGTCGATACCGGGATCCGGGTGCCGGAGCAGGGCCGAGAGAAAGGCCACCACCGCAAGGTCGGAGTGGATGCACTCCTGCTCATCGAGGGCACGGATCTCCAGGCATCCCGGTGCCGGCCGGTGGACCAGGGAGGCGGGGTCCGGGGCTGCCCCCTCTTCGGCCCCTCCCGCGGGTCCAGTGGCCGGTCGCATGACCTCCGGGATCCGGAGGAGCCGGTTATCGGCCGCCGGCTCCAGCCGTCCATCCACGAAAGGAGAGGCCGCGGAGACCGCCACCAGGTACGGGAGCAGGGCGAGGATCTTCCGAAAAAGCTCCTGCCCCTCCTCCTCGGTCCGGTACCCGGCGCGGATGTGCAGGCACTGGCTGTTCGCTATCCCATTCGTTTCGGAAAGGACCGGGTGCATGCCCAGGCCCAGCAGGGTATACCGGCAGCCCCTGGCCTGCTGGATCGCATGGAGGCCTGCCAGCAGCTGCTGCTCCCGCCCGGTAAGGGTCTCCCCGGGAGGCTCCGCCCGGATCCCGAGGAGATGGGGCGGGGACCTCCGGAAGATCCGGGTGCCGTGCAGCAGAGCCCCCTGCACCGGGTCCCTGCCCAGGTCCCGGATGGCCTGCTCTGCCTCGGGGAGCGGGTGCAGGAGCGGATCGTTGAGGGAGAATTCGTGGAGCGTCTGCGGGATCCGGGGAATGGCGTCCGGATGGGGGGAATCTGCGGTGTGCATGACGCGATCCTGACCTCCCTGCCGGGGTTACCCGGGTCCCTCCCCCACCAGTGCGGCCACGATGCGCCGGTACAGGTCCGGGTAGGACTGGTCCTCGCCCCCTTCCAGGGACGGGTTGTCGTTCACCTCGATGACGTAGGGCGTCCCGTCGCACTCCTTGATGTCCACGCCGTAGAGCCCGCGGCCGATGGCCCGCGCTGCCGCAAGCCCGGTCTCGATGACGGGCCGGGGGACCTCCGGCGCGGGAACGCTCCGGACCGCGCAGTACACCAGGTGGCCGTTCACCGTGTCCTGGATCTTGAAGGTCTCGGACGGGATGATATACTGGGCTGCATACAGCAGCTTCCCGTCCAGGACCCCGATACGCCAGTCGTAGCTGCTGGAGAGGTACTGCTGGGCCACGATCCAGTCCGAGAGCTTGATGAACCTCTTCGCCACCTTCAGGAACTCCTCCACGGAGTTCACCTTCTCGACCCGGAGGGAGAAGGAGGTGGACGGCTCCTTCAGGATCACGGGTGTGCCGAGAGTGGAAAAGACCTCCTCTGCACCCCCCCTCGTGATATCCCTTTTTCCGAGGAACCGGGTCTCCGGGACCCGCACCTGCCCGTTCATCAGGTGCAGGTACATGTTGACCTTGTCCGAGCAGACCTGGATGGAGACAGGGTCGTCGATGACCGGAATGCCGTGGAATTCAGCGAGCTTCGCGGCCACGTAGCTGATGTGCAGGGGGTCGGTCCGGCTCCGGATGAAGAGCCCGTCCACCCGGGCCACCTTCCGCACCTCCACGGGGAAGATGAAGTACACCGCGTGGCCCATGGCCTCTGCCTGGTCGCGGAGCCGGATCAGGGCGGTCAGCTGCTCGGAGCTGCCCATCACCTGCCGGTCCACGAAGACCCCGAGACTACCCATGGCACTCCTCCTCCATCACCTGGGAGAGGATGGCCCGCTCCTCCCGTGCCAGGCTGGAGTACCTCACCGGCGTGAGGGAGGAGAGGGCGAACCGGTCTCCTGTCTGTGCGAAGATGCAGTTCACGAGGGGCAGGTGGAAGACCCGGTAGATCTCGGCGCAGAGAAGGCCCACCCCGTCCGGTGCCGAGGCCGTCTTCCCGAAGATGGCGGTCACCGGGAGGATCCCGGTCTCCTCGCCGATGGGCTGGTAGCAGAAGGGGTACTTGCCGCCGTTCGTGATGAACCGCACCACCCGGCCGGCGGTCTCCGCGTCCCTGACGACAGAGTATTCGGAGGGATCGGCAAAGTAGTGGACCCCGTACAGGATTGCCGGGAGCGGCACCTGCCGGTCCGAGATCACCCACGGGAGTACCGGGATCCCGGCCCCCTCCGCCCGGGAAAGGCAGACCGGTACCACGTATGCCTCCAGCGTCTCGCGGGATGAGGGGACGGTGGCCTTCCCCTTCACCTCCAGGCTCACGATCCGGTAGTAGGTCTCGGTCTTGAAGGAGTAGTCCTCGCTGATCACATAGGTCGCGTGACCGATGTGCCGGAGGTGGATGGAGCCCGTGGTGAACGGGTCCTCCCGCTCCCCCTTATTCATCAGGCACCACCTCCTGCCGCAGGGGAACAGGAACCAGGGATTCCCGCCCATGGATCGGAACCTCCCCTGGCGCTGCGGGGGAGGGGGGATCCGGGCCGGGAAGGAATGGAGAAGGGGTGCGCCACCGTGGTGTCCTCGGAGCAGTGCTCCGGAGCTCGTCAGCCCGGGATCTTGCGGCGGCCCTGAATTTATGCCTTTCTTCTCGCCGGGGATGAGATCTGGTCTCCCGAATGTATGCATTCACGGGAGTTCTCTCCAGCGTATCCCGGGATCCATTCCGGGGGGAAGCGGTGGAGGATTTTGTGAGGATCATCCTCTCACCGCGGTGATCCGGGGACATGCCCGGTAAATTCCCATTCGAAGGATATTATATTAATATATATATTTTCAATAGGTGCTAGAGATATATAGAAAAATATATTGTCTCCGCTGCCCGGATCTCCCTGTCTGACAGCATGACGGAGATCCGGAAGGTCCAGATCACAGGCGGCTCCTCCTACATCATCTCCCTCCCCAAGGAGTGGGCCAAGGCCCATAAGATCAAGAAGAACGATCCCCTGGCCATCTCCGTCCAGCCTGACGGCAACCTCATGATCTCCGCCAGGATCTCCGGTGAACAGGTCCAGCGGGTGAAGGACCTGGATCTCGCCAACGTCAGGGACGCCACCTACCTTTTCCGCCTCCTCATCGCTGCCTATATCGACGGTTTTACCCTGATCCGGATCCGGGGCGAGCGCCGGCTCCCCCCCTTTGTCCGCAGGGCCGTCCGGGACTTCACCCAGATGACCATCGGGCAGGAGGTGGCCGAGGAGACGGACCAGTCCATCACCATCAAGGACCTGCTGAA
>JAJRCY010000209.1 GCA_028678715.1 Methanomicrobiales archaeon
CCTCGGTCTGGGGCACGTGCAGGTTCATCTCGTCCCCGTCAAAGTCGGCGTTGTAGGGTGGGCAGACGGCCGGGTTCAGGCGGAAGGTCTTCCCGTCCATCACCCGGACCCGGTGGGCCATGATGGACATCCGGTGCAGCGACGGCTGGCGGTTGAAGAGCACGATGTCCCCGTTCCGCAGCTGCCGCTCCACCGTCCAGCCCGGCTCCACCATGTCCACGGTGGCCTGCAGGTTCTGGTCCGAGAGCCGGATGCGGCGGTTGTCGGGCCGGATCACGTAGTTGGCCCCGCAGGGCGAGGTGGTGGTGGGGCGCACGGGGCCGGTCAGGGCATACTCCCGGACCTCGGCCAGGTTGAACGGGGTCACCCGCACGGGCACGGTCATCTCCCGGGCGATGGCCAGGGGCACCCCCACCTCGATGACGCCGATGTACGGGTCCGGCGAAATGACGGTGCGTGCCGAGAAGTTCACCCGCTTCCCCGAGAGTGAGCCCCGGAACCGGCCGTCCTTGCCCTTCAGCCGCTGGGAGAGGGTCTTTAACGGCCTCCCGCTCCGGTGCCGGGCCGGCGGGCACCCGGCCACCTCGTTGTCCAGGTAGGTGGTGACATGGTACTGGAGGAGCTCCCAGAGGTCCTCGATGATCAGGTGGGGGGCACCGGCGTCCTGGTTCTCCTTGAACCGCTGGTTGATCCGGATGATGTCCACCAGCTTGTGGGTCAGGTCGTCCTCGGACCGCTGCCCGTTCTCGAGAATAATGGAGGGGCGCATGGTGACCGGGGGCACCGGGAGCACGGTGAGGACCGTCCACTCAGGTCTCGCCACCTCCGGGTTGATCCCCAGGAGCTTCAGGTCGTCGTCCGGGATCTTCTCGAGGCGCGCCCGGATGTCGGCGGGCGTCAGCTTGTGCTCCATCTTCTTCCCGTCCTCGGTCCACATCTCGGAGAAGGTGGTGGGCTTCTCGAAGTTGATCTTCAGCTGCTGCTCCCCGCAGTGGGGGCAGAGCCGCTCCTTTTTTATGTCCTTCTCCTTCAGGATATCGCCGGTGGCCTCCTCCTCGGTGCCGATGACCTTCTCGATCTCCGCGGTATCCAGGAGCAGCCTCCCGCAGATGCGGCAGGTGGCCCGGAGGAGCTTCCGGATCAGGCGGGTGTACCCCACGTGGATCACGGGCTTTGCGAGCTCGATGTGCCCGAAGTGGCCCGGGCAGTCGCTGGCCTTCTGGTCGCAGGTCTTGCACCGCAGCCCCGGGTCGATGACGCCCAGGTTGAGATCCATGAGGCCCTGGGGGTACGGGTAGCCGTCCTCGTCGTAGGTGTCCGCCCAGATGATCTTGCGGACGCTCATCTTCCGGATCTCCTTGGGTGAGAGGAGACCGAACTCGATCTTACCGATTCGTTTTGGGCTTGGCATTCTCTCACCTCCTACACCATGTCCTGCAGCTTCAGCCGCGGTGCAATCCCCATGGACTTCATCTCGTCCAGCAGGAGCTTGAAGGCGTAGCTCATCTCCACCGGGTAGATGTCGGTCTCGCCGCCGCATCCAAGGCACCGGGTCAGGTTCCTCTTCCGGTCCAGCATGGCCACCATGCCGCAGTGGCCGCAGACGTACTGGACCACCTTGTCCGACTCGTCCAGCAGGCGCTCCTTCAGCGCCATGGCGGCCCCGTGGCCGATCATCACGTCCCGCTCCATCTCGCCGAACCGCAGGCCGCCCTCCCGGGCACGCCCCTCGGTGGGCTGCCGGGTCAGCACCTGCACGGGCCCCCGGGACCGGGCGTGCATCTTGGAGGAGACCATGTGGTACAGCTTCTGGTAGTAGATGACACCCATGTACACGTCGGCCTTGAACACCCGGCCCGTGATCCCGTCGTACATCACCTCGCGGCCGGTGTGGGAGAACCCCAGCTTCTTTAAGGAACTGCGGAGGTCGGTCTCGGACTCGCCGGAGAACGCGGTGCCGTTGATCCGCCGGCCCTCCAGCGCCCCCACCTTCCCGCCCAGCATCTCCAGCATGTGGCCGATGGTCATCCGGCTGGGGATCGCATGGGGGTTGATGACGAGGTCCGGGGTGATCCCGGATTCGGTGAAGGGCATATCCTCCTGGGGGGCGATGAGCCCGATGACCCCCTTCTGCCCGTGGCGGGAGGCGAACTTGTCCCCCACCTCGGGCACCCGCAGGTCCCGGGTCCGGACCTTCACCAGGCGGGCGCTGTTCTCTCCCTCGGTGATGATCACGGTGTCGATGATCCCCCGCTCGTTGGACCGCATCGTGACGGAGGTGTCGCGCCGTTTTTCGACAGCAATCAGCTCGCCGGACGGCTCCTCCAGGAACCGGGGCGGGGAGGTCTTTCCGATCAGCACGTCCTTCTCCACGACCACCGTCTCCGGGTTGATGATCCCATCGGTGTCCAGGTGCTGGTAGAACTCGGCGCCGTGGGCCCCGGTCACCTCCTCGTCCGGGATCTGGATCTTGTCCACCTGGCCGCCGGGGTAGCGCCGCTCCTCGCCCTCGTAGGTCCGGAAGAAGTGGGACCGGCCCAG
>JAJRCY010000045.1 GCA_028678715.1 Methanomicrobiales archaeon
GGAGGGAACTGGTCGAGCGTCTCTTCCAGGTGGTACCCACCGGTGTCGGGGCGAAGAGCGACCGGCGCCTCTCGGGGAAGGACCTGGAGGAGGTGATGGTCCGGGGAGCCGCCTGGGCCGTGGAGCAGGGCTACGGCGTCGCCCGGGACCTGGACCGGTGCGAGGAGCGGGGGGCGATGGCAGGAGCGGACCCGTCCGCCGTCTCCCAGAAGGCCCGGCAGCGGGGCCTGCCCCAGTCCGGCACGCTCGGGTCCGGCAACCATTTCCTGGAGATCCAGGAGGTGAGGGAGATCTACGACCCGGAGGCCGCGGCGGCGATGGGGGTGACCATGGGTGGCGTCTGCGTGATGATCCACTGCGGGTCCCGGGGCCTGGGGCACCAGGTCTGCACCGACCACCTGAAAGCGCTGGAGGCGGCCACCCGGCGCTACGGGATCAGCCTCCCGGACCGGCAGCTGGCCTGCGCCCCGGTCACCTCGCCGGAGGGGAAGGCCTACTACGGCGGCATGGCGGCCGCCGCCAACTACGCCTGGGCCAACCGGCAGATGATCACGGACATGACCCGGAAGGTCTTTGTCCAGATGTTCGGGATCGCGTATGACGAGATGCCGCTTGTCTACGATGTGGCCCACAACGTTGCCAAGAGAGAGGAGCACGTCGTGGACGGGAAGACGGTGCCGCTCTGCGTCCACCGGAAGGGCGCAACGCGGGCCTTCGGCCCGGGGTCCCCTGGCATCCCGAAGGAGTTCGCCGCGGTGGGCCAGCCGGTGATCATCCCCGGCTCCATGGGCACCCCGTCGTTCCTGCTCCATGGCACCGCTGTCGCCATGGAGAAGACCTTCGGCTCCACCTGCCACGGGGCCGGCAGGGTCACCAGCCGGACCCAGGCGAAGAAGAGCCTGCGGGGCCAGGAGGTGCGGGACCGGCTGGCAAAGGCCGGGGTCCTGGTCCGGGCCACCTCCTACGAGTCCATTGCCGAGGAGGCACCGGAGGTGTACAAGCCGAGCCTGGAGGTGGTCCGGGTGGTGGACGCCGTGGGGATCTCGAAGCTCGTGGCCCGGCTGGAGCCGCTGGGAGTGATCAAGGGGTGATCTGCTCCGCCGGCCTTGCCTGGGACACGCCCCAGCTCTTCAACCGCTACGTCGAGGGCTTCGGGATCCGGTGCGACGCGGTCACGCCCCAGATGCTGGCCACCCCCTTCTGGAAGGGCAGGTTCGTGGCCCTGATCATTCCCACCGGGTTTGCCAACCCGGCGTACTCGAGGCTCCTCCCGGCCCTCCGGGCATCCGGGGACAGGATCCACCGGTTCGTGGAGGACGGCGGCCGGCTGCTGGTCTTCGGTGCCGCAGACGAACGGCCGGATGCCTATGACTGGCTCCCCTTCCCCCTCACCTACCGGCACGGCTACGCGGAGCGGAGGCTTTCGGTCCGGCCGGAGTGCCCGCGGGGAGTGCTCGTCGACGGGTACGACTGTGCTGCCATGCCCTGCGACGGGTGCTTTTCGGCCCACGGGTGCGAGCCGGTGGCATCCGAGGTAGGGGGGGAGGCCGTGCTCCTGGAGCGGGAGGTGGGGAAGGGTCTCGTGGTGGTCACGTCGGTCCACGAGTACCCCTCGGGGAAGTTCCTCACCTCCTTCTGCTGCGGCGAGAGGGAAACGTTCTTTTAATCCCACAAAGAGGGTTGTACGGGAGTGGGAGGATGGCCCGCTACGTGATAGCTGCTGAGGGAACCGCACAGGACCTGATCCCGGTGCTCCTGTGCCTGCACGAGATCGTTCACCGCCTGCCCGTCACCGGGAGGACCCGCGGATTCCCCGGCGCACGGGTCGAGGAGGGGAGGGTGGTGGATTCCGCCTATACCGGCCCGGTGCTTGAGCAGGTGCTGGGGGAGAACCGCCTGATCATCACCACGCCGAAGACCGGGGCGTACCGGGGAGTGCCTGTCGTCGTGGCCCCTGTCCGGGACGACCAGGGGGCGGCCATCGCGGCGCTGGGGGTCGTGGATGTCACCGGCCTCTTTGACCTGGCCACGCTGATGGAGCACCAGTCGGCGATTTTGAAGCAGGTCTGCGGCAAGGACCCCTGTCCCCTCCCGGCCGAGCAGATCCCTGCGAGGAGGTGAACGCCGTGGAAAAGCCCCCCCGGATGGACATCGCCGAGCTGAAGAAGCACCTGGCGACGAAGGTGATCGGCAGGCGGATCGAGTACCATGACCGGATCCCCTCCACCACGGCCGCGGGAAAAGACCTCTGTGCATCCTGCGATGTGAAGGACCTGCACGGGACCGTGATCCTGGCCGAGGAGCAGACGGGCGGTACCGGACGGCTGGGGCGGGCATGGGTCTCCCCGGCAGGGGGGATCTGGTTCACCCTGATCCTGGCACCGAAGATCCCGGTGGGCCGGATCTTCATGGTGACCATGGCGGGTTCCCTGGCGGTGGCCCGGGCGATCCGGAAGGAGTTCGATCTCGGGGCCCTGATCAAGTGGCCCAACGACATCCTGATCGGGGACCGGAAGGTGGGCGGGCTCCTCCTGGAGGTCTCCTCCACCGAATCCCGGGTCAACTCCTGCTTCCTGGGGATAGGGATTGACGTGAACATCCCCCTCGCGGCCCTGTCACCGGAACTGCGGCGGACCGTCACCTCCATCTCCGCCGAACTGGGTCGGGAAGTCGCCCGGGAACCGTTCCTCGCGGCCGTTCTCTGGGAGCTGGAGATACGGTTGAACCTGCTGGAGGAGGGGGAATACGAGACCATTGTGAGGGAGTGGCGGAGCCTCTCCTCCACCCTGGGCCACCGGGTCCGGATCTCCACCCTCTCCCGCTCCTTTGACGGGGAGGCCGTGGACATCGACGAGTACGGGGCGCTGATCGTGCGCAAGGATTCCGGCGCCGTGGAACGGGTCATCGCCGGAGACTGCACCCACCTCTAGGGGCATGTACGGCAACGAAGAGCGGGCCGCGGTCATTGCCCGGAGCGCCGGCTTCGTTGCCCTCATCGCCGCGGGCGGCTGGATCGCCCTCCCGATGGTGCCGGTTCCCATCACCCTCCAGACCTTCTTCGTGCTCCTCTCCGGCGTCGTGATGAAGCGGGCCGCGGCCGTCCCCGCGGCCCTCTACGTCCTGCTGGGGGCGCTGGGTCTCCCCCTCTTCCACAGCGGCCTCTCCGGTCCCGGGGTGCTCCTGGGCCCCACGGGAGGGTACCTTGCTGGTTTCATACTGGCGGCCGGGATCGCCGGCCTTGGCTACGAGCGGGAAGAACCCTGGCTCCGGGCAGGGGCCCTCATCCTGGCCACCGCCGTCATCTATGCATGCGGGGCCGGCTGGCTGGTGCTCTCCACCGGCATGCCACCGTTCGCGGCCATCGCTGCCGGTATCCTCCCATTCCTCCCAGGCGATGCGGTGAAGGGGGCGGCGGTGTACGCCCTGGGGAGGACGTTCGCGTGATCCGGGTGGAGGGCCTGGTCCACGACTCCCTGGCCATCCCCGCCCTGGAGATCCCGGACGGCGAGACCGCCGTCATCGGCCCCAACGGTGCCGGGAAGACGACGCTCCTCCGGATCCTCTCCGGTATCACCCTGCCCGCACAGGGCAGCGTGCGGGTGGATGGGATCCCTCCCCGCGAGCGGGAGGTGGGGTGGGTGGGGGAGTACCCGGACCGGAACTTCCTCTTTGACCGGGTCCGGGACGAGATCGCGTCGCCCCTGCGGTTCCGGCACCTCCCCTGCGGGGAGACGGACGCCCGTGTCCAGGAGGTTGCAGAGATGCTGGGCATCGCACGCCTTCGGGACCGCTCCGTGATGGCCCTGTCAGGCGGGGAGAAGGTCCTCGTCGCCCTGGCTGCAGCCCTCGTGTCCCGGCCGCGACTGCTGCTCATGGACGAAGTGGACTCCCACCTGGACCCGGATACCGTTCTCCTCATGGAGGCGGCGCTGCGCCGGGCCGGCTGCCCGGCCGTGATCCGGGTCACCGCCCAGATGGAGTCGGCCCTGCGGGCCTCCCACCTGGTCTTCCTCCAGGGGGGAAAGGTCCTCCACCAGGGCCCGCCGGACCGGGTCTTTTCCGCCCTGGAGGACACGGCGTTTCTCCCGCCGCTCTGGAGGTGCGGGCGGTGAGGGTGTCCCTGCAGGGGGTGGAGGTGCGGCGGGGGGAGTGGACCCTCACTGCTGACGGCATCTTTACGCAGGGGCGGCATCTTGTCACCGGCCCGGTCGGGAGCGGGAAGTCCACCGTTGCCCTGCTCATAGCCGGGATGGTGACCCCGGACCGGGGCACGGTGGCCCGTGAAGGGGAAGGGCCGATTTTCCTCTCCCTCCCGTTCCCGGAGCACCACAGCACGGGTGCCACGGTCAGGGAAGAGATCGCCTCCTGGGGGCTGGCACCTGACCCTGTTCTCTCCGGGGCAGGCCTTGCGGGGAAGCTCCCGGAAGAGCTGCACCGGTGCAGCCGGGGGGAGCTGAAGCGGCTGCATCTGGCCTGCGTCCTGGCGCGCAGGTGGGACCTGCTCCTGCTGGACGAGCCTTACACCGCCCTGGACTGCCCTGCCCGGGAGGCCCTCTCGGCACGGCTCTCGGCACCCCCCGCCGCCATGACGGTCATCTTCACCCATGCCCGGGAATCACTCCCCCGTGTGGACCGGCTCTGGGAGATCCGGGAGGGCAGGCTGGTGGACCTTGGGCCGGTACGGGAAGCGATCCCTCTCTGGTCATCTCCCCCCGCGTACCTCAGGTCTGCCCTGGACCAGGGGGCAGTACCGGAGAACATCTCCGTCCAGGACGTACGGGAGGCGCTGTGCAGGACGGACGGCTGAAGATCCTCTCTGCCACCGTGCTCCCGGTGGTGGCATTCCTCACCCTCGCGGGAGCGGTGGCGGCGCTGGCCTGGTGGCTCCTCTTCACCCCCCGGCACCGGGGGATCCGGAATCCGCGGGCAGTGCTCTTCTTCCTGGCCATCCTCTGCGCCACCGCGGTGGTGGTGGAGATCACGGCCGGCGGGGGTCTCCCCTACCTCTTCCGGATGACAGTGGTGGTGCTCCTCGCGGCCTGGTACCACGGCGCGCGCCGGAGCGGGGAACTGCTGGAGGTGGCGGTGGCGCTCTTCGGGACCCGGGCAGGGTTTGACCTGGGTCTTACCGCCGAGATGTCAGCCCGGTCCCTGGACCTGCTCCTGCGGGACCTGGAGATGATGCAGTTCGCCTGGAGGATGAAGGGGACCCCCCGCCGCCTGGAGACCCTTTCCCCTGCCCTTGCCCTCCTCCTCCACACCCAGCTGCAGCAGTCCGGGGAGCAGGCCTCGCTCCTCGCCCTCCGGGGCTACACCGGCGGGGGCAGCCTCTGCCCCGCCTTTGCTTTCCCCCGCAGGGATCTGCCCGCCGCATGCAGTGTGGTACTGGCCGTCGCTATTGCCCTGGCGATCCCGCTGTGACGAGCCCCGGTGAGATATGGACCCTTGTGGATTGCATCACTCGGAAACAACCATTGAAGGGACTATCCTCACCGGGGGAGGGCGACGGGAGGGGGCCGAGCCCTCTCCCGGTCCCGCTCGCTCTGAAGACAGGGTAATCCATCGTTTGCCGGGGGGCCCCACGTATACCGTATGGTGAGAGTATCGTCCCCGATGAGCAAACGAACGGAAGCATCGGGTATCCTCCATATACAGAATGATATTTTTTTATACTCAGCCACTGAAACTTCCAGAGGTTTCAATTATCCGAGGATCCGCCCGGAGGAACAGATGGTCAAGACCGCATCCGCCAAGCTCAGGATCACGGATACCACGCTCCGTGATGCCCACCAGTCGCTGATCGCCACGCGCCTGCGGACCGAGGACTCTATCCCGCTGGCTCGCCTGATCGACAAGGCGGGGTTCTTCTCGGTGGAGGCATGGGGCGGTGCCACCTTTGACACCGCCATCCGGTTCTGCAATGACGATCCCTGGGAACGGCTCAAGGCCATGAAGGAGGCACTGCCCCATACGCCGGTCCAGATGCTGCTCCGGGGCCAGAACCTGGTGGGGTACCGCCACTACCCGGACGACGTGGTCGAACGGTTCGTGCCCGCGGCCCACCGGTACGGCGTGGACATCTTCCGGGTCTTTGATGCGCTCAACGACATCCGCAACATGAAGAAGGCCATGGAGGAGGTGAAGAAGTGCGGCGCCCACCTCCAGGGGGCCATCTGCTACACCACGAGCCCCGTCCATTCCATCCCCGGCTTCGTGGCGATGGCCCGGGAACTCGCCGGGTTTGACTGCGACTCTATCTGCATCAAGGATATGGCTGGGCTCATCAAGCCGGAACCGGCCCGGGAGCTGATCACGGGCATCAAAAAGGCTACCGGCCTTCCCGTCGACCTCCATGCCCACTGCACGGCAGGGATCGCCCCCATGTCCTACCAGGCGGCCATCGAGGCCGGCGTGGACATTCTGGACACGGCCATGTCCCCCTTCTCCCTGGGCACCTCCCAGCCCCCCACCGAGAGCGTCGTGGCCGCCGTGGAGGGGACCCCCCGGGCCACGGGGATCTCGCTCGTCACGCTCCGGGACATCCGTGATGCCTGCCTGAAGATCCGGGAGAAGTACCTGGGGATCCTGGACCCCATCTCCGAGCGGGTGGACAGCGACGTGCTCCTGTACCAGCTCCCCGGGGGCATGATCTCCAATCTCGTCTCCCAGCTGAAGGAGCAGGACGCCCTGAACCGGATGGACGACGTGCTGAGGGAGATCCCCCGGGTGAGGGAGGACCTGGGGTACCCGCCCCTCGTCACCCCCACCTCCCAGATCGTGGGCAGCCAGGCGGTCTTCAACGTCCTCATCGGGGGAGACCGGTACACCAACGTGACCAAGGAGGTGAAGGACTACGTCCGGGGCCTGTACGGGAAACCGCCCGGACCCATCCCCGACGCCATCCGGAAGAAGATTATCGGCGACGAGAAGGTGATCACGGTCCGGCCCGCGGATCTCCTGGACCCGGTATACGACCAGATGAAGAAAGAGGCCGTGGCCCAAGGCCTCGTCAAGAAGGAGGAGGACGTCCTCACC
>JAJRCY010000210.1 GCA_028678715.1 Methanomicrobiales archaeon
CCGTCGTGGATCTTGTACTGGACGTTGTTGATCGTGACAGCGATGATTATCCGGTCGGTACCGAGCGATCCCCGGAACTTCACGAAGTCCCCCACCGACAGCTGGCCACCGTAGGGTCGGACCAGCTCCTTTGTCTCCGTGATCCCATCCTCCCGGATCATCTGCACCGTCATCTTCTGCAGGAAGATCTGTCCCTTCCCGCCCCGGAAGAAGACGGTGATATCCGGTGTGGTAGAGATCTGGTCCCGGTTCACCTGGTATTCGATCTCAAATCCTGCCGGCGTGGTGACCACAGGGCCGGGCACGAGCGAGGTGCCGCCGCCTGACCCTGTCCCGCCGCCAGTCGGTGTCGTCGCCCCGCCGGATGAGGAGGTGGTGGTGCAGGCCGCCGCGAGGACCAGGAAGGCGGCTACGATGAAAATCGGGAATGCCTTTCTCACGTGCATACGCGACTCTAGGAGGTGCGCGGAGATAATCGTTCCGTCAGATGCAGGAAAGGGAAGGGGAACTCCCGGCACTCCCCTTACCGTAGAGGAAGGATTCCCCTCCGTTCCCGCTCATCTCTTCTTCAGGAAGATGAATGTCAGGGCCAAAAGAACGGCAAGAAAAGGGATCTCTTTCGGCATGGGCATTGGAATCGTGAGAGAGGGAGCCTGCCCCACCGGGGATTCCCTCGGAATCTCCGTACTTACAGACACCGGTGTAATGACGGCCTGGCCGGTACCGGTGGGGAGAGGCGTTGTGGCGGTTACCACCGTGAGACGCGGCTCCTTAAGGATAACCTCCAGGGAGGTATACTCTTTCCCGGCCAGATCCAACCTGCCCGCGGGTTCGGTGACAACATAGAGGACATAGGTTCCTGGATCAATGATCCCGCCCACCCCTTTTGTATCCCATTGATAGCGCCAGGTATCGTCCGCCAGCACATCTGTCCGGGTGAAGCTGGACGCCACTCCGGTGATCACAGGGCGTGCATCTTCCAGCCGGACCCCCTCCTGAGGAAGGTTGGGGCCCGTGAGGAAGAGGTACAGGGTTTGGCCCCCGGGGTTCTGCCCGGCAAGGATGATCTCATCCCCCAGGGCGAAGCTCATGGTGGCAGAGGCCGGAGGGACCAGGAGAATGGCGATGAGAAGGAGAGTGATGGCAACGGACAGGGATACCGTCATGAAAGGGACATCTGCCGGGGAGGAGATGAACCATTCTGAACCATGTTGGGAAACATGATGCCACCAGGAAATAACAAGGATGTACACTGTCACGCTGAATCCCCGTTTCTCTTCCATTACCGCTTTCACCTCAGCCGCAGACAACCCCGGGAAGGGGGAAGCCATGATCCAGGACGAGCGGATTCAGGTCATCAACCCAGCAACAGGCAAAGAGAAAGGCCCCTATGTCCTTCTCTGGCTCCAGGCGTCCGTCCGGGCCTCCTGCAACCACGCGCTGGAGTACACCATCGACAGTGCCAACGAGCTGCGGAAACCGGTCGTCGCCTGCTTCGCCCTGACATCGTCGTATCCCGAGGCCTCAGAACGGCACTACGCCTTCCTGCTAGAGGGGCTGGCAGATACCGGTGCACTCCTCCGTAAGCCCGGAATCCCGCTCATTGTGCGGGAGGGCGATCCCCCGAAGGTCATCACCGACATGGCAGCGGATGCCTGCCTGGTGGTGATGGACCGGGGCTACCTCCGGCACCAGAAGCGGTGGCGGCAGCAGGTGGCGGAGGCGATTGATATACCGCTGGTTCAGGTAGAGTCGGACGTGGTGGTGCCGGTGGATACGGTGTCCGGGAAGGAGGAATACGCGGCGGCAACGATCCGTCCGAAGATCCACCGGCTCCTGGACCGGTTCCTGGTGCCGCTGCAGGAACGTAAAGTGAAGCATCCAATGCCGGTTCCCGAATGGGAGACCCTGCCCTGGCAGGACCCCGAGAGGATACTCTCCCGCATGGATATCGACCGCTCCGTCCCCCGGGTGACCGGTTTCATCGGCGGCACTACGGAGGCACAGCGCCGTTTGCAGGAGTTCATCGCCGACGGGCTGGACCGGTTCGCCACCGAACGGAACGATCCCAATAAGGATGCCCTCTCCAGCATGTCCCCGTACCTCCACTTCGGCCAGGTCTCGCCCCTGGAGATCGCGCTCGCCGTGAAAGGTTCCGGCTCCTCATCAGTGGATGCCTACCTGGAGGAGCTGATCGTGCGCCGGGAGCTCTCCATGAACTTCGTGCACCGGAACCCGCAGTACGACTCATTCGCCTGCCTCCCATCGTGGGCGAAGGCCACCCTGGAGGCCCATGCCGGGGACCGCCGGGAATACGTCTATTCCCGGGAAGAGCTGGAGCAGGCGAAGACCCATGATCCCTACTGGAACGCGGCACAGGTCCAGATGGTCCGCACCGGGAAAATGCACGGGTACATGCGGATGTACTGGGGCAAGAAGATCCTGGAGTGGTCCGAACCTCCTGGAGAAGGTTTCACCACAGCTCTAACCCTCAATAACCGATACGAGCTGGACGGCC
>JAJRCY010000211.1 GCA_028678715.1 Methanomicrobiales archaeon
CACCAGGAGAAAGGCCAGGACCTTCTGCCGGAGCGTGGTGGGCAACCCGGCCGCCACTCCCAGCATGATGGCCATGGACTGGATGCCGGTGCAGGCCAGGATGATCTCGATCCGGAAGCCGTTCCTGCCGATCAGGTTCCAGTCCAGCACCACGGCCGGTGCCCCCAGCACGTCGAGAAGCCAGATCACCTGCCCGGTCACGACGCCGATGAGCCAGTTCCCCAGCGGCAGGTAGTACCCGAAGGGTGCGTAGATCAGGAACGCCACCGCGGCCGCAAGGGAGAGGCGGAGCACTGCCGCGTCATCCCGCAGGAGCCGGCGGGCAGTGACGTAGAGAAAGGGGAGGGAGAGGATCGCAAAGGCCGGGTACATCAGGTTGTTCTGGGAGAGGTAGTACGGAATCTCCGCGTACAGGAACAGGATGATGAACGCCCACCCGGCGATGGCAGCATACTTCCGGTGCCTCCCCGGGACAAGGAACGCGAGGAAGGAGATGCAGGAGAGGAGCACGAGAAGACTGCTCATTCCCTTCACTATGGGCGCGCGGAAGGGATGAAGGTTGCCGCGCCCCCACAGAAGCGGTTAGTGATGATTTTCTTGAGTCATTTTTCGTAGGTGTATTATTACCGGGACACTCTTGGGGGCTCCGCCCCCGCCGCGTGGGCATCCCCGGGGAGGATAGGGTGATCCTCGGTTCTGAGAAGATACCATCCTGAACTCCCATACCGGGATGGATCCTCCCCTCCTCAGCGGGGGGGCGACCACGCGGCGGGGGGGACCGAGAGGATCCCCCCCCTGGAGCGTCCCGGCAGTCGTTCTTTGTATCGTATCATTCCAGCGAGGACTCCAATTCCTCCCTACCCCTGACAGCCACCGTGCATCGCGGGCGGGAGGGGGCCAGCCCTCTTCCGGCCCACCCCCAACGAGGATAGTTCCCTTACCGGTTGGATACGCAAGCCTTCTGCCAGAAGGGTATCCGTCCAAGGATTCAAGTACTCCGGTCGCCCAGTAATTGCAGATGTTCTGCCCCAAGTGCAATTCCCTGATGATCTCTTCTGGAGGCCAGATGAAGTGCCGGAAGTGCGGGTTCCTCAGGGAGTTCTCCACGGACGGCAGCCTGCAACGGACGAGATCACGGGGCGAGCGGGAGATCACCATCATCGACGACACCGAGAAGGTGCCGACGCTCCCCACCATGACGATCCGGTGCCCCAAGTGCGGCAACAACAACGCCTTCTGGTGGCTGCGCCAGCTCCGGGCCGCCGATGAATCGGAGGTCCGGTTCTTCCGGTGCTGCAAGTGCGACCACACCTGGCGGCAGTACGATTAATCGGCTCGTCTATCTCTCTCTGCAGAGAGGAACACGGCGTGCCCTTCTCCGGACTCACTCTCCCGTGACTCTACTCGCTCCGGATCTCCACTCCGACCTCATTCCTCCGGAGAAACCCCGGGGTGAAGGGCGGATTGTACCGCATCAGGAAAGGTTCTCCGATGGTTTTGATGCCGTTCGCGGTGAGTGCTGAGAGCAGCCGTTCCCGGACCCGGGCCACGTCCTCGGTGCTGGCACGGCCCCGGAACCGGATGACTGCCACCTCCCGGGCCGGGATCTCCCGGAGTCGGACCCGGTTATCCCGGGGTTCGGGAAGATCTTCTTTCCTGAAGCCCGCCGGCATGACGAAGGACATGCCGGCGGTATCAGAGATGACCGGCGCGGTCATGGGGATCTCCACGGGCGTGATCACGGGGGCCGTCATGGGGATCTTCTTCCCCGGCTGGTTGTGCCCCCTGATGTACCGGAAGAGAATGCCAAAGACCTCCCCCTCTTCGTTCCCGGCCACGGTGGCCACCCACACCGCCGGATACCTCCGGATCTCCACCTCTCCGATCTGGCCGGTTTCCAGGTACTGCATCGTCTCGGTCATGGTCTCGCCTGCGGGTACGCTCTTGCAAGGGAGAAGATAAAGGCTTATCCGGCTGCCTTGCTCCTGCCCGGTCCCTTGTTCCCGGTGGAGCCCCGAAAGAAGGCCACCGTTCGCGGCTGGCAGGAAGCTGCATCCCCTGGTACCACGGCACGGTCACCGCGGAACAGGCATCCGTCAATGCTATCTGGGTCCGGGCCCCTGATCCGGTGAGGGTGTGTTCGCATGAGGCCCTGGATCGCCCTCGGGATCTCCCTGGTGCTGGTCATGCTGACCTGCGGGTGTGCGCAGGCACCACCAAAGGAGACCGGACGGCCCACGACGACGGTAAGATCCACGCTCCTCCCTGCGACAGGGTCCGCCTGCGAGGAGTACACCTCCACTGCCCGGGCCGTCTTCGTGAGCCGTCCATGGCAGGAAGAGAACGATATCCTCTTCACCTACGAGGACGGGTTCGATGACCTGTCCCTGGAGTACCTCACCGTGAAGGTCAACGGGGGCACGACCTGGCGGACCACGGAACCATGGGGCATGGTGGGCACCGGGAAGGGGGGGAAGCCCTCCAAGGGCGCCACGTTCCGGGTCCGCGGAGAGGGG
>JAJRCY010000212.1 GCA_028678715.1 Methanomicrobiales archaeon
ACGCGTGAATACCTTGGATGGGGTGTGTTCGCGCTGATGGCGCGGTGATGTGAGGCAGCTGGGGTATTGGCGGATTGTCAACGGCTAGGGCGGCTGAGCTACACTCGGTGGCTCGTCGAAATGTCAGTTCATGATTAATTACGGAACACCCATACAACAACTCGAAACGTTGAGGTGTGGGGGGACATATAAAACTCTAATCTAGTTAAGCCCCAAAATTACATTTTGGATCTTCATTGTCTAGAAAATCTTACGATATCTCGTATCGAAATTTGCATTCACCGCGCCCATCTCTTGTTGCTATCCCTTTAACTCCCGCCCCTCTCACTTTAAGCTGCAAAGAGATGCCTACATTCCGCCATCTGTAGCCACAGGAGAAAAGCAACAAGGAATAACAATAAAATGCCAAACAAACCCCAAATCAACCGAATTCGTCAACCGATTCATCTCACGCTCTCCAAGGACACCATATCTTTACTGAAAAATACCGGCAATAATGCCTCCAAAGTCATCGATACACTCATTCAGGACGCATTCTCTGAATCGAAGCCCGTAAGAATCTTATTTGGCAAAACCGAATGGGCTCGAGGAGATTCGAACTCCTGACCTCCGCCGTGTGAAGGCGACGTCATAGCCAGCTAGACCACGAGCCCGATGCATCGACCGGGATTCGAACCCGGGCTATTGGCTTGGAAGGCCAATATCATGCCTCTAGATCATCGATGCAGCAGCTTATCAGTATTACCCTTTCCTGCATATTATTCTTCTCCGGCGGGAATGACGGTGCGGGCGGGTTTTTTCCGTGTACCGGGATGCCGGCGTACGGCCTTCCCCGCAGACACCCCTTCCCGCGGGATACTGGTGAGGGCATCGAAGTACCGGACCAGCATCCGGATCCCTCCGTGCGCCTGCCGCCACTCGAACTGCTCATCGGGGCCATGGTATCTGTCCGAAGGGAGGGAGAGGCCCAGCAGTGAGACCGGCACCTGCAGGTACCGCCGGAGCGTGACCACCGCCCCGATGGAGCCCCCTTCCCTCCAGAAGACCGGCTCCTTCCCGAAGCCGTACCGCATCGCCTCCAGGGCTGCGTCCGCGTACGGCCCCGAGAACTCTCCCAGGAACGGTTCCAGCCGTTCCTCCACTGTCACCTGCAGGTCCGGGTTCTTTCGCACCAGGTACTCCTTCACCCGCCGTGCCACCGCAGCCGGATCCTGATGGGGCACCAGGCGCATGCTGACGAGTGCCTCGGCACGGTGCGGGATGATCGTCTTGATGCCAGGCCCCGCATACCCGCCTGAGATGCCGTGGACCTCGAAGGTGGGTTCCGCCATGAGTGCCCGGATCACGGCTGCCCGGCTCCGGAGGCCCGGCCGGATACGGGTGATGCCGTGGACCCGCCGGAACTCCTCCACCGTGAAACCGGATCCGAGGAACCCCTCCATCTCCGCACCGGTCAGGGGCTGCACTCCGTCGGTGAAACCGGGGATCGTGACCCGGCCGGTCCGGGGATCCTGGCACCCGGCAAGAACCCGGGACATGTCCATCAGGGGGTTGCGGGCCACGCCGCCCGCGCTGCCCGAATGGAGATCCCTCTCATGGGTCTGGAGCGAGATGCGCATCCCCAGAAGACCCCGGAGGCCGTAGACGACGGTGGGGTGACCTCTGGCGATCCAGGAGGTGTCGGATACCAGCACCGAGTCTGCCCGCAGGGACCGGCCCCTCCGCTGCACGAACCCTGCCAGCGAGGGGCTTCCGATCTCCTCCTCCAGATCACAGAGAAACCCGATATTGAGCGGCAGTCCGTGCTCCGCTGCGTACCGGGCTGCGAGGAGCGCTGTGACTGCAGGCCCCTTGTCATCGGTGGTGCCCCGCCCGCTCCAGCCCCGGGCTGACCGGTGCAGGGTGAAGGGATCGCGGCGCCACTCCGCCGGGTCTGCGGGCTGCACGTCCAGGTGGTGGTAGAGGAGCACTGTCGGATACTCCCGTCCATTCCTGAGCATTCCGAGGACCACGGGGTTCCCCCGCGTGCGGACCACCGTGGCGCGGGCACCGCAGATCCGGAGATGATCCGCGGCCACCTCTGCGCACCGGCGGATATCCTCCCCCCGGCCCGGGTCCATGGACACGCTGGGGATCTCGACGAGCGTACGGAGGATCTCCTCGTACTCCGGGCGTGCATTCCGGACGTACCCCTGCAGCGGGCGGTAGAGAGCAGGATCTCCGGCGGGAGGGGCCATACGGATGAGGGATCTGCCCCGGGATCGGTTAAGGTTTGCCATGAGCGGAACGGGGGGTGAGTAAGGGGCAGGGTTCCCTCTCCAGAAAACCGGGCGAAGGGGCCATCCTCTTGTGAGGGTGGGACCGGGAGGGGGTGCGCCCCCTCCCGTCGAGAATCATGGGAAGAGGGAGGGGAATCGCAAGAGGGAAAAAAGAATTACCTGCGGATCTCCTGCTCCACCTGCTCGAGGGCTGCCACCCTTTTTTCCAGCGGGGGGTGGGTGGAGAAGAGCTCCATC
>JAJRCY010000046.1 GCA_028678715.1 Methanomicrobiales archaeon
AGGCTGTAGCAGGTGATATCCGGCGCGGGTGCATCCACCGGCCTGAGATAAAAACCGTACTCTGCACAGGAAGCAAACAGGGGGGCGTACGAGCTGGCAGCCGCATTAATGACCCTCCAGTTCACCCTCACAGGTCAGTTCCCCCTTCCCGCCATCGACGGTCACCCGGGCCCCCTCAGGGATCCGGTCGATGGCAGGCTCCGGCCGGTCCATCATCGGGATGCCCGCGATGATGGCCCCCACGACGATGATGGGCTCCGCCTCCCGGTTCACGATGGCTGCCGGGGCTTTCCCGTTGTGCCGGAGGGCGTAGAGCACGTAGGATCCCACCGTGGAACCTTTTCCGTGCGGGAAGTAGAGCACGCACCCGGCCACCGACTTCCCCAGCAGCGGGTGCCCGGGTTCCACGACCATGCCGGTTCCCGGGTCCACACCCCCCAGGAAGGAGATGGGCTCGCGGCTGATGAGCATAGGCCCGGTGCCCGTGCCCCCCGCGATTCCCCGTCCCCTGATGACGGACGCCATACCTGATATATGCGATCACGCCCTACATTAAGGATGAGATGGATGACACCGTGTCCAACCAGGTCAGCTCCGACATTGACCTGGTGAAGATGAACCTGGAGCTCCAGGAGCTGCGTGCACAGCAGCTGGACCTGAAGGTCAGGAACGAGAACCTCCAGAAGGAGGTGAACCAGCTCCGCCGGGAGAATGCCCAGCTGAAGCGGATGCCTCTCTTTGTCGCTTCGGTGGTGGAGGTGATGGAGGAGGGGGAGGTGTACCTGAGGCAGCAGGGGAACAACCAGGAGTACCTCACCACCGTGAACGAGGAACTCCAGCGGACCTTAAAACCCGGCACCAAGGTGGCGGTGAACAACGCGCTCTCTATCGTCAAGATCATCGGTTCCGTGTACGATGCCCGGGTGCGGGTGATGGAACTGGAGGCCTCTCCCGATGTCACCTTCGAGCAGATAGGGGGCCTGCGGCAGGAGATCGAGGAGGTGCGGGAGGCGGTGGAGTACCCCCTGACCCGTCCCGAGGTCTTCCGGCGGCTCGGGGTGGAGCCTCCCAAGGGGATCCTCCTCCACGGCCCGCCGGGGACGGGAAAGACCCTGATCGCAAAAGCAGTGGCTCACCAGGCCCGCGCCACCTTCATCCGGATGTCGGGGTCTGAACTCGTGCACAAGTTCATCGGGGAAGGGGCGCAGCTGGTGCGGGAGCTCTTCCAGCTGGCCCGGGAACGTGCCCCCTCCATCATCTTCATCGACGAGATCGATGCCATCGCCTCCATGCGGACCCATGACGGCACCTCGGGATCCGCCGAAGTCCAGCGGACGCTCATGCAGCTGCTGGCGGAGATGGACGGGTTCGACAACCGGGGCGACATCCGGATCATGGCTGCGACGAACCGGCTGGACATGCTGGATCTCGCCATCCTGCGGCCCGGCCGGTTTGACCGGGTCCTCCGGATCCCGCTCCCGGACGAAGCGGCCCGCAGGGAGATCCTGAAGATCCATACCCGTTCCATGAAGGTGGGAGAGGTGAACCTGGAAGATCTCGTGAAGGGGACGGAGGGTGGCACCGGTGCGGATCTCCAGGCCGTCTGCCGCGAGGCCGGCATGAATGCCGTCCGGCGCGGGGCGGACGCAGTGGAGCAGCCGGACTTCACTGCCGCGCTCGCCAAGGTCCGGAGCGAGCCATCCCTCCGCGACGACCGGATGTTCCGGTGAAGGCGGGACATCTCCTCTTTTTCGCAGTGTTTTTTACACAGTTACTTTCTATCTTCCTGTTGCTCGGCGATGAAGAAGGCCGGTATCATCTAAGGATTTGCCTGGTGAGACGCTCTCGGAGGCTCCGCCCCCGCCGCGTGGGCACCCCCCGAAGGTGTCCGGGCGTCATGAGGATCCCGGGTTCTCTCGAACGACGCATGCTTTGTCGGTGAAATCCCCCCTTCTTGTGAGTAATCAGGAGAAAAAAGGGTGGAAGGGACTATCCTCACGGGGGTGGGACCTGGAGGGGGCTCTGCCCCCTCCTGTCACCCTCCCCCAGTGAGGATATTCTCTCCACCAGGTTTTTCCATTCTGGATCCAGATACGGCGGAGGACGGAAGAAAATACCGTGTGAATCATGGATTAAGTTCTTCCAGAAAGGTGGGGTGAGGGGGTGTAAGGAGGAGGAAGGAGGAGGGTTGTGGGGTATCAGTTCGTGGCCGTCTCCTTTTTCTTGAGAGGGAGGTCCCCCCCGTACAGGTGGTACATCATCCCCACCTTGGCTGACATCATGCGCATCTGTGCTCTGTACTCTCTCGTGTACTTGCGTCCGTTTTCGGCCATGCGGTCCAGGTAGTGGAGGAACTTGGGGTACTCCTTGGGACGCCGCTCCTGCAGCATCCTCAGGAAGAGGTTCTTGAACTCGCGGTCCGAGATCGCGGCGATGATGCTGTACTGTTCCAGGGTCTCCTCAGGGAGGCGCCTGAAACGTTCCACCTCCTCCGCGATGTCATTGATCGCATACACGACTTCTGAAGCGCTGACCCAGGGCTTGATCTTCACTTGCGACATTGGGAGTCACTGTCCGTGTCTGCACATTACAATTTCCTATCCTTATATATATGGATATCGGTTTTGATTTGGTTGGATCTTACCTCAAATATCCATTTAGTCTACTGTTTATGCTCTGATAACAATAAGGAGTCATTATATACGTAATCAACGACTTCCATTTATCAGCTGGCGGTATGAGGTATCCGCAGGGGAGGTCTCTAGCGCTGACCTCATGCTGTGGCACGGAGATATTTTCTCCGGTGGTTCCGCATGTCCCGACGGCGATTTCCTCCGGATGATCCCGAACGCCGGCGCTGGCAGGATCCCGAACGCGTGCTGGCAGCCATCGGCGTTGCGCCTGGCATGACGTTTCTCGATGTGGGGTGCGGGGAAGGGTACTTTGCCCTGCCTGCCGCGCGCAGGGTCGGGGCATCCGGCCTGGTCTGCGGGATCGATATCAATGGGGAAGCGGTCACGCGCCTGCGGCACCATGCCGCAGAAGCAGGGATGGACTGGGTCTCGGCACGGGCGGGAGCCGCAGAAGAAACGGTGCTCTGTTCCGGTTGCGGGGATGTGGTCTTCTTCGGGATCAGCCTGCACGATTTTTCGGATCCCGGAAAAGTGCTCCGGAACGCGCGCAGGATGGTCCGGCATGGCGGGATCCTGGCAGACCTGGACTGGCATGCCCGGGAGATGCCTTTCGGGCCTCCCCCGGAGAAGAGGTTCCCCCCGGAGCATGCCATGGCCCTCATCCGGGAGGCCGGATTTCACCCGTTGTCACTGCAGGACTGCGGCCCGTACCACTATCTGATCCTCGCTCGCCCGGCCCCCTGATCTTCGCTATATTACCCTGTGGGTCCAGGATCCCGCATCAGGAGGTCGCCACGTGCCACGAATTGGAGGGATGCGGAGTTCATGCAGTACCGTTTCCCGGTGGGAGGCGGGCCATCGTCAAAGACATGCCCGAGGTGGGCATCGCACCGGGCGCAGAACACCTCGGTTCGCACCATCCCATATCTCCTGTCGGTCCGGAGCGCCACGTTCTCACGGGCGATGGGGGCGCTGAAGCTGGGCCATCCCGTCCCGGAATCGAACTTGGCCCGGGAATCAAAGAGGTCGGTTCCGCAGCAGATGCACCGGTACACGCCATCCCCGTGGAAATCGTGGTACCGGCCGGTGAACGCCTGCTCGGTCCCCTGTCCGCGGACCACCTCAAAGGAGACCGGGGGAAGGAGCCTGCGCCATTCCTCCTCGGTCCGCCGGACCGGTACGACCATCTCCACCGTCCCGGTCGAGGCAACAAAGATCGGGATTTTTCCGGTACCCCCCTCTCTCTCCATCGAAGTGCTCACCGGAAGGGAATCTGCCCCCCGGATGATAAGGGGGGGTGTTCACAGCTCCGGGCATGGGTGGGCAGGGATGCTACTGGAACCGCATGATCAGGACGATGAGGGTGGATCCCACGTAGGCAAGGATGATCCAGACCGAGACCCAGAACCAGACTCCCGTGGCCACGAGAAACGTGGCCCAGAGGAGTCCCGTCAGGCAGATCAGGTAAAAGAAGATCCAGGTCCTGATCCGGGAGCCCGTTTCCATGAAAAAGGTGCCACTCGACCCTACTTAATGGTTGATGCTGGCCCTGTTTTCCCGATTGGACAGATATTTTCCCGATTCTCTCCCTTCATCCCCTCTCTGCCCGGATACGGTCCAGGGCTTCGCGGATCATCTCCTGAACGCTGTCCACCGGGTCCTGCAGGTGGTGCTCCAGCGGACGGTACGCCCGCATGTCTCCGATGGTGCCCAGGGCCCATGCCACCTTCATCCTGACCCTCCAGTCGGGGTCGTCCAGCGCCCGGATGAGCCCCTCCACCGCACCCGGTTCCCTCAGGCGCCCCAGCGCTTCGGCCGCCCGGTACCGGCGCATCGGGTCGGGATCCGCGAGGCCTGCCAGGAAGCGGGGGAGGGCTGGCGGGGGGAATTCCTGTCCGGAGGCCATGCTGAGCCCGTCGGCACTCCGGGAGATGAAGGTTTGGACGGGGACGGTGGTGAGATGATCTGTGGTGAGATAATCCTTCTAGAATAACCGGCGGGAGGGGGCAGGCCCCCTCCCGGTCCCTCCCCTGTGAGGATATTCCCTTCCAACCTTTCTTCCCGTCAGTCCTGGTAGGAATGGGAGGATTTCATGAAGGTACCACCTCCCCTTTCGGGAGAACCCGGGATCCTCATGGCGCCCGGACACCTCCGGGGGGTGCCCAAGCGGCGGGGGCGGAGCCCCCGAGAGCGTCTCACCAGACATATTCAAAGAGAAAAATGCCCCACTTCGTTCTGGAGAGAGAGCAGCGAGGGAGGGAAAGAGATACTACAAGAAACTAGCGGTATGAAAGGTCCCATGTTCCCGGCATGGGAGTCGGGAAGGATGCGGATAGTTCTGTCTCCATCTTCAGCCGCGGGGGTCAGCGGTCCTTCTTCTTCCGCTTCTTCCCCATGAAGTCCTTGAAGAACCCCCCGGATTCCGGGACCTTCTTCCCTTCCCTCTCCAGCAGGCGGTGGTAGAGTTCCCGCTCCTCATCAGTCAGGTGTTTCGGGACCGCGAGCTTGACCCGGACCTTCATGTCTCCGTGGCGGCCTCTCCTCTTCACGCCCTCCCCCTGCACCCGGATCACGGCGTTATGCTGGGTCCCCGGGGGGACGTGGATCTCGATGCGGCGGTGGTCGATGGTCTCCACCTCCACCGGTGATCCGATCACCGCATGGGCCGGCGAGATCTGGATCGCGGTCTCCAGGTCGTCGCCGTCCCGGATGAACCGGTCGTGGGGGAGCACGGCCACGTCGATGAAGAGGTCGCCGCTGGGAGCCCCGTACTCCCCGGCCTCGCCGAAGCCCTCCATCCGGAGCCGCATGCCCGTCTCGATGCCTGCCGGGATGTGGACCCGGATCTTCCGCTTCGCCCGGGTATGGCCGGTGCCCTTGCAGGAGGAGCACCGCTTCTCAGGGACCCTACCCTGCCCGCTGCATTCCGGGCAGGTGGACATCCGGACAAACTGTCCGAAGGCCGTGGAGGTCATCTGCCGGAACTGGCCGGTCCCGCCGCACCGGGGGCAGGTTACCACCTTCCCCGTCTCGCTGCCGCTGCCGCTGCAGGCAGGGCAGGGCTCGCTGTGGGATACCTCGATCTCCCGTTCCGTTCCTGCCACTGCCTCCTCCAGGGGTACCTGGAGGCGCATGAGGAGGTCGCTTCCGGACCGCGGCCCCCGGGCAGTACGCTGGAACCCACCGAATGCTCCCCCGCCGAAGAAGGTGTCAAAGATGTCCCCGAACCCCGAGAAGTCTGCCTGGAACCCGCCAAAGGGCCCCCCGCCGAACCCTCTGCCGGTGGATGACCCCCGGGAGGCGCTGGTGTAGGTGTCGTGGCCCATCCGGTCATACTGGGCCTTCCGGTCCGGGTCCGAGAGCACGCTGTAGGCCTGGTTGATCTCCTTGAACCGCTCCTCTGCCCCCGGCTCCTTGCAGACATCGGGATGGTGCTTCCGTGCCAGCGTGCGGTACGCCTTCCGGATCTCGGTCCTGTCCGCGTTCCTGGGCACACCCAGGACCTGGTAGTAGTCGCCCGGTGCCATCCGTTTCACGTGCCGTCCTTCACCTTACCATCGCCATGGACTGCCTTTTCGCCCATTGGTGGCGCTCGCCCACGAAAGAATCCATGCACGGGTGATACACTGCCCCGGTCAGGCATGTCATCCGCCATGCAGAGCAAGCGGTCTGTTTCCCATCAGTAATGGAAGAGGAGTTCTATATATGAGTATTGCCTTACCCAAGGGAAATCATCAACCGGAAAGCCCCGTTTCTTGCTATGGTGACGATAGGGCATTCTAATGGATATTGAGCGGAAAAAATGGCTTTTCACAGGATATGGCGGCGGGAATCGCCGGGCTGCCCTGGGGGAGATCCGGAGGAACCGCGGGGGCCGCCCCTTGAGGCTGGCAAACCCCACCTATTATGACACCCCGGGTGAAGGGTTGGGTATGCAGTGGGCACTCCTATCCGTCTGGGAGAAACGCGGCGTAACGGAACTGGGCCGTGCCCTCGTCCGGCACGGGGTAAGGATCCTCTCCTCAGGAGGCACCGGGAAAGCCCTCGCAGCTGCCGGGATCCCGTTCACCGACGTTTCTACCTACACCGGGGCTCCGGAGATGATGGACGGCAGGGTGAAGACCCTCCACCCGAGGATCCACGGTGGACTCCTGGGCCGCCGCGGCATCGACGATGCCGTCATGCAGGCCCACGGGA
>JAJRCY010000047.1 GCA_028678715.1 Methanomicrobiales archaeon
AGGGTGGAGTACCTGCTCGCGCCCCGCATTGAGGCCGAGTGATGCCGGGCCGGCTGGACCGGAAAGACCTTGCCAAATACCCTTTTCTGAAGGAAGCCCAAGAGTGGGTCTCCGGCCGGACCGGATCCCTCCCTGATTTCTTATCCAGCAACTACGGGCGCATTGCCGCCCGCCACGCTGTCGAACGGATCCAGGAGGCCATGGAGGGAGGGCGTCCTCCCGCACCAGGTCCCGAACGACTGGATCCTGACCGCGAGGTGTACGCGTACGCCATCGCACGGGTGCTTGCGTCCTGCACCAGGGACCGGCTGCTGATGGACCGGCTGGCCCGGTACGAAGCCGAACGCGCCTCCCGGTACCTGGCAGACGAACTGCCGGAGAAGCATGCTCTCGTGGCCGAAGGGGTGGGGATGCCTGCCGAAGCCGGGGATCTCCCCGTTGTCCAGTATGTGGAGCTGGCCTCGCACCTGAAGGACGACTGCTGGCGCCTGGTGAACCGGGAGGTGGAGGAGGGGCGGGTCACTCTCGCCGAGGGAGATCTTTCAGACCTGACGGGAGAGCGGATCCGGGTCCTGCTTCTCTCCCAGCTCCCCCTCCCGGTGCCCCCCGCCATCTGCGAACTGCTCTCGCCCCTGACCGCCGAGATCACGGCAGCCCACCAGCAGTACCTGCTCCGGGAGTTCGGGTCCGTGAAGGAGGGGGCGTTCCCCCCGTGCATCCGGGCCCTCACCCTGGCCATCACGTCGGGAGCCAACCTCTCCCACAGCGGCAGGTTCGCCCTCACCGCATTCCTGCACAACATCGGCATGAACCCGCTGCAGATCATGGAGCTCTTTGCCCGCGCCCCGGACTTTGATGCCGGGAAGACCCAGTACCAGGTGGAGCACATCTCGGGGAGGAGCGGCACCGAGTACACCGCCCCCTCCTGCGCCACCATGCGGACCCATGGCATCTGCACGGGCAGGGACAGCCTCTGCACCCGGGTGAGCCACCCGCTCAGTTACTACCGGGCGCGGAAGAGAATGGGGAAACCGGGGACGGATTCACCGGATGGCGCCCCGGATCAGCCAGCCGGTCCCGGCCATGGCGGCGATAAAGGCCAGGACGGCGAGCAGGTAGGCAGCGCCCGGGTTCCCGGGAAGAGCCAGGGGAAGCACGAGCAGGAGAGCGATAAAGATGAGCAGGCTTGCCGCTCCGGTGAGGATATCCAGTAGCCTCGGGTCCATCGTCTCGGTCCGCGATCTCGTGCCCGCTGCAGCCATACCATAGTGAGCTGCGATCCGAGCAGATATCTCTATCCCTTTCCCTGCCCGGGCAGCGGTGCCTTCATCTGCCGGCACGGCCATCCCGGTGGTATGGAGCGGACGGAATCCCTGGCTCTGCTCTGCCGGCACGTGAAGGGCGAATCCCTGCGGGCCCACTGCATCGCCACCGGCGCGGTGATGCGGGAGGCGGCGGTGCCCCTGGGGGGGGACCCGGTACAGTGGGAGGCCATCGGGATCCTGCACGACATTGACTTCGAGGAGGTGGAGGGGGACATGCAGCGGCACGGCATCCACGGGGCCGGGATCCTGGCAGCTGCCGGCGTGGATGAGAGCGTCTGCACGGCCGTGAAACGGCACAACCACCACCTCTTCCCCGGGCACACCACGCCCCTTGAGGTGGCCCTCCAGGCCGCAGACGCGGTATCGGGTCTCGTGATCGCCTGTGCCCTCGTGAAGGGCGGGGCGGTGACGCAGGTCACCGAAAAGACGGTGACAAAGAAGTTCCGGGACAGGGGGTTTGCGGCCGGCTGCGACCGGGACCGGATCCTGCCCGTGGAGGCGCTTGTGCCCCTCCGGGAGTTCTATCGCTGTGCCATCCGGGGCATCACCCGTGTGAAGGAGGAGCTGGGGCTCCGCTAGGGGTGCGGGGACGCGGGGCGGCTGAAGAGGAGGGAGACGGTATGGGCCCGGAAGAGGAGAGGAAGGACGTGCTGAAACGGCTGGAGGACGCCGTTGCCCGGCTCCGGGAGGGGATGGTCCCCTCCCTGATACCGGAGGTGGGGACGAACCTCGCGTACGCGGTGACGGGGGCCAGGTCACCGGCTGACGTGGCGGCGGTGGAGGGTCGGATCGTCCGGCTGAAGGGGCAGGTCCACCCGGTGGGAACGGTAGCCTTCGGCGCCAGCGACCACATGGCCCGGGTCGTGCTCACGGCCATGCGGTTCGATCCCCGGGTACGGGCGGCAGGCAACATCCGGTTCTCGGAAGAAGCGGTGGCGAGGCTGGAAGGCATGCTTCTGGAGGTCTGCGAGTTCGACCGGGGAAGGGAACCGCCCGGCGTATCGACCATGGACTGGGGGGTGGCCTCCTGCTGCCGGGAGGGTGTCCCTGATGTGATCGTTGACCGCGGGGCGGTGGGCAAGGAGCCCATGATCCGGATCCTGGGAGAGGACCCGGAGACGGTGGTGAAAAGGATCATACAATTGAGCCAGAGGCTGGAAGAAAGGAGTTAAGTGGAATTATGAGTCCGCTGACCAATCTCGCCATAATCCCGCGGTCTCCGTCCCATTCGTTCCCCATCATCCACATGCAGGCAAGGAAACCATGCGGATTCGGTTACCCTTCCGTACCGCGGCACCATACACTGCGGTCCACCCCATCCTCATCGGGGGAGGGCGACGGGAGGGGGCAGAGCCCCCTCCCGGTCCCACCCCCGTGAGGATATGCCGATATGGCGGGATGAGAGAGCCGGCGATGGCATCACGGATTATCGGTGGAGAAGGGAGAGGTTCCCGTTCCTTCCCCGCAGGATCCTCCCCCCGCCCCCTCCATAACCTTCTTAACCTCTCCCGGCGCATGAGTGATTCACAGACCTGAAAGGAACGGTGGGAATGGGAATCAAACCGTCATATATCAAGAGTATTGGCAGGGAGCTCCTCATCCGGCACCCGGAGAGGTTCGGCCGGGAATTCTCCCAGAACAAGCAGGCCGTTGCCGAAGGAACGGTCATTGACAGCAAGGGCGTGCGCAACCGGATCGCCGGGTTCATTACAAGACAAATAAATACTGGGAAGCATTCATAATACCCTTCATGGTCAGGGTATTTGAAGGCGTCTTTCCCGCAATCGTCACTCCTTTTCAGAGGAACGACCCGTCCAGGCTAGACCTGGAAGGATTGCGGTCGAATGTACGATGGCTCCTCACGCAGGGAGTCCATGGTATCGTCCCCTGCGGCTCGACGGGCGAGTCCGCCACCATGAGCCACACCGAGCACGAGAAGGTGGTGGAGATCACGGTGGATGAGGTGAACGGAAAGGTGCCGGTGCTTGCCGGGACAGGATCCAACAACACGAGCGAGGCACTCCTCCTCACGAGAGCGGCCAAGAACCTCGGTGCCGACGGGGTTCTTGTGATCAGTCCCTACTACAACAAGCCCAACCGTTCGGGCCTCGTGAAACATTACACCAAACTTGCAGATCTGGATATTCCGGTCATCATGTACAATGTCCCCGGAAGGACCGGGCAGAACCTGGAACCGGATCTGGTCATCGAGCTCGCAAAGCACCCGATGATCCTCGGCATCAAGGAGGCGAGCGGCAACATCACCCAGATCTCCCGGATCATCCGGGACACCCGGGACCAGGACTTCAATGTCATCTCCGGTGACGACGAGATGACCCTCCCTATTCTGGCCCTGGGGGGCAAGGGGGTCATCTCGGTGGCCGCCAACGTGGTGACAAAGCGGATGGTGCAGATGCACGAGGCCTTCATGAAAGGGGATCTCTCCACGGCCCGGAAGCTGCACTTCGAACTCTCCCCGCTCTTCAAGGCGCTCTTCATTGACACGAACCCCATCCCTGTGAAGAAGGCGGTGGATCTGCGGAAGATGGCCGCGGGGCCGGTCCGGCTCCCCCTGGATAACCTGGACGAGAAGAAGACCGCCGAGCTGGCAGGGGTGCTGAAGCGGTATGATTAAGGTCGTTGTCTGCGGGGCCCTGGGCCGGATGGGCGGCACCGTCGCCCGGCTGATCCACGAAGCGCCGGACATGGAACTCGCCGGCGGGGTGGACCTGAAGGATGGGGAGATCTTCGGGGCACCGGTCTTTGCGGTAGCACGGATCGACGCCCTGCTCTCCTCCATGAAGCCGAACGTGCTGGTGGACTTCACGGCCCCGGGGGCTGCCGTGGAGAATGTGAAGTCCGCCGCCCGCCATGGCGTGGCGCCTGTGGTGGGCACCACGGGGTTCTCGGCGGCGCAGAAGGAAGAGATGAAGCGGGCCATCGAGGGCAAGGTCCCCATGGTCCTCTCCAGCAACTTCTCGGTGGGGGTGAACATCTTCTGGTTCCTGGTCCGGGAGGCAGCGAGGAAGCTGGGCGACTACGACATCGAGGTGATAGAAGCCCACCACCGGAACAAGAAGGATGCCCCCAGCGGCACGGCCAAGACCATTCTCGAGATCCTGGATGCAGAGGTGGGATCCCGGCCGAAGCTCTACGGGCGGGAAGGGATGATGGAACGGGGAAAGGAGATCGGGGTGCACGTGATCCGGGGCGGGGACATCGTGGGCGAACACGCGGTGCTCTTCTCCGGGAACTACGAGTGCATCGAGCTCTCCCACCGGGCCTACGACCGGTCTGTCTTTGCCATGGGTGCGCTCCGGGCGGTCCGGTGGGTGCCGGGCAGGAAACCGGGCCTCTATGCGATGGCAGACATCCTGAACCTGAAATGACCCGGGGATACCCCCCCGGCATCGCAATTTTTAATTGGATCTCTCACCCACCTTTATGGCAGGTTAGAGGGTATTTTCGTGTCAGCAAAAATTGATCGAGAACTATGCGTGGGCTGCGAATCCTGCATTGATGTCTGCACACAGGAAGCCATCACCATGGACGACCAGATAGCCGTGGTTGACAACTCGAAATGCGAGGAATGCAAGCTCTGCCAGGAAGCATGCCCCTCCGGAGCCATCACCGTTGAAGGAGAATAAACTTCACTTTTTTCTTCCCCATCCTTTCCCGCACGCGTGAAGCCTTCCCCTGAACACAGCTGCCTTCCGTTCCCTTGCGATCACCCGGGACGTCGCTGTGAGCCGGCTGTCGTAGATCAGATGGGTTCCCGTGAACGGGTAGAAAATCCCAAATCCAGCTGTGTGCGCCTGTTTCACGAATGAGGTATACTATATCATCGGACTCAAACCACATCTCTAAGCCCGTCAGGATTGACAGAACGGCATGCGTGAAGTGTTACAGGAAATTGATTATCGATCCGCGGAAAGAACTCGTATCAATCGCTGATGTGGTGATCCCTCAGAGTGACGGTACCCTTCTGATCTCCCAGGGCCCGGTCTGCCTCACCGCATGCCCCAGCGAAGCAATCAGCATTGTCGACGATGAGGTGGTGGTTGACGATGGTGCATGCGTGGATTGCGAATCCTGCGTGGATGAATGCCCGGCAGGGGCGTTAGAACTCATTTGATCCTTAAAACAAACCCTTTAATACCTCCGACGCGCTAACACACTTCAGCCATGATCAAGGTCGGAGTGCTCGGTGCGACAGGCGCCGTCGGACAGCGGTTCGTGCAGCTGCTGGCCCGGCACCCATGGTTTGACCTCGTCACCCTCTGCGCATCGGATCGGAGTGCCGGAAAGCGGTACGGGGATGTTGTGAACTGGAAGCTGGATGTGCCCTTCCCGGAATCGGTGAGGGACATCAGGGTGAGCCCCACCACCACGGCTGCGGTGAAGCAGCTGGACCTGGTCTTCTCTGCGCTCCCGGCTGAGGTGGCGACGGAGGCCGAGGACGAGATTGCCAGGGCCGGTGTTGCCGTCTGTAGCAACGCCCGCTCCCACCGGATGGAGCCCGACATCCCGCTCGTCATCCCCGAGGTGAACCCGGATCACCTGGGGCTCATCGATGTCCAGAGGGACCGGGGGCGGGAAGGCTTCATTGTGACGAACCCCAACTGCTCCACCATCATGCTCTGCATGGGCCTGGAACCGCTGCGAAAGATGGCATGGACGGACGTGCGGGTGGCCACGATGCAGGCCATCTCCGGCGCCGGCTTCAGCGGCGTCGCTGCCATGGACATCTACGACAACGTGGTCCCGTACATCGGCCAGGAGGAGGAGAAGATGGAGACCGAGACCCTCAAGATCATGGGGAAGTTCGACGGGGCCGAGGTGAAGGACGCCCCCTTCCTGGTGAGTGCCAGCTGCCACCGGGTCCCTGTCATCGACGGGCATACCCTCTCGGTGTGGGTGGACTGCCCTGAGGACGTCGAGAAGGTGAAGGAGGCCTTCTCCCGCTACTCGCCGCCTTTCTCCGGCCTGCCCACGCAGCCGGAGCGGTCCATCCAGTACTTCGATGCACCGGACCGCCCGCAGCCCCGGCTTGACCGGAACCGCGGGAACGGCATGACGGTCTCGGTGGGGAGAGTGAGGCCCGGGCTCCGGTTCATTGCCCTCGGCCACAACACCATCCGGGGCGCCGCAGGGGCATCCGTGCTCAACGCAGAACTGATCCACACAAAGAAGTATCTCTAGGGAGGAAGAGCATGCTCAAGGACAACACAGTATTCGTCGGCAACAAGCCAGTCATGAACTACGTACTTGCAGTGGTCACCCAGTTCAACAATGGAGCGCAGGAGGTAGCCATCAAGGCCCGGGGAAAGGCCATCTCGCGTGCCGTGGACACTGCCGAGATCGCCCTGAACCGGTTCCTTGACAATGTCACAAAGAAGGAGATCATCACCTCCACCGAGGTGATCGACACC
>JAJRCY010000048.1 GCA_028678715.1 Methanomicrobiales archaeon
AGGGCCTCCAGCTCCGCGATGGTGCCCACGACCCGGTGTGCCCCGCAGGCCCGGCAGGTCCAGATGGGGATGGGGATCCCCCAGTAGCGCTGACGGGAGATGCACCAGTCCCGGGCTTCCTTCAGCCAGTCGTGGAACCGGGCCGATCCCGCCCACTCCGGGTACCAGGTGACCCCTTTAATCTCCTCGAGCATCGCATCCCGGAGCTCGGAGGCCTTCAGGAACCACTGCTCCGTCGCCCGGTAGATGATCGGGGTCTTGCACCGCCAGCAGTGGCCGTAGCGGTGGGTCACCTCGCCCACGGACAGGAGGGCGTCCCCCAGGTCCTCCAGCACCTTCAGGTTGGCCTCCCTGACATGCATCCCCCGGTAGCTGCCCCCCTCGTCGGTGAAGCGGCCTGCCGCGTCCACCGGGCAGAAGACCGGCAGGTGCTCCCGGATCCCCAGCAGGTAATCGTCCCACCCATGGCCGGGGGCGATGTGGACGATCCCGGTGTTCTCGATGGTAACAAAGTCCGCCGCCACCACCCGGTGGCGGTGGGATGCCTGGAACGGCACCCGGGACGCCAGGGGGGAGAGGTACTCCATCCCCACCAGGTCGGAGCCGAGCCGTTTATCCAGGACCGTGAAGTCTTTGTATCTCCCTTTCCTGAGAACCAGGTCCAGCAGGTCGTCGGCCACCCAGAGGATCTCCTCCACCCCGTCCTTCCGTGCCTGCACCTTCGCGTAGATCACCTGGGGGTGTACGGCGGCGGCCACGTTCGCAGGGAGCGTCCAGGGGGTTGTCGTCCAGATCACCAGGTACTCGCCCACCGCCCCCCGGACCGGGAACTTCACGAAGAGGGACGGGTCGGTGGCGTCCCAGTACTCCACCTCGGAGTCGGCGATGGCCGTCTCGCAGCGGGGGCACCAGTTCACCACCCGGTGGCCCTGCTCCAGCATCCCCTCCTCCTCGGCCCGGGCGAGCGTCCACCAGGCCGCCTCGATGTAGTCCTCGCTGATCGTCAGGTAGGGGTGGTCAAAGTCCAGCCAGACCCCGAGCGATTTGAACTGCTCGGACATCACGTCCCGGTTGGTCTCGGCGAACCGCCGGCACTCTTCGATGAACCGGCCGATGCCGTAGGCCTCGATGTCCTTTTTCGAGGAGAATCCCAGCCGGTGCTCCACCTTCACCTCGATGGGAAGACCGTGCATGTCATACCCTGCCCGCTCGATGATGTGGCGTCCCTTCAGCCGGTGGTACCGCAGGATGCTGTCCTTCAGGATCTTGTTCCAGGCAGTGCCCAGGTGGATGTTCCCGGTGGTGTAGGGCGGGCCATCCACAAAGAAGAAGGGGGCCCCGTGGCTCCGGAGCTCCCTCACCTTCCAGTAGATCCCCTGGCGGTTCCAGAACTCCCGGACCCACTGCTCGACCTTTCCTGCCTCATAGGTGCCTGCGGCCTCCTTCACCGTGTTCCCCCGTACTCCTGTTCCCAGAGGTTTGTTTCTCCCCATCAAAGCATTTTTCGGATGGCTTCCCCCATCCCTTTTCCGGAGGCAGGGGGGATGAGCGTCCAGATCGCGGTGATCGGGAAGGAGGAGTGCACGCCGGAGGAGGCGGAGGCGGCGGAGAACATCGGGTACCTGATCGCGGCCAACCACGAGATCCTCCTCTGCGGGGGCGGAGGAGGGGTCATGGAGGCGGCCTGCCGGGGGGCCCGGGAGCAGGGGGGGACGACGGTGGGGATCCTCCCCGGCAGGGGGACGGGCAATCCCCACCTGGACGTCGCGATCCGGACGAACCTGGGCCACGCCCGGAACGTGGTGCTGGTGGAGTCCGCCGACGCCGTCATCGCTGTCGGGGGCGGCTACGGCACCCTCTCCGAGATCGCCGTGGCCCTGAAGCTGGAGAAGCCGGTCTTCGGTTACCGCACCTGGGAGATCGACGGGGTGTTCCGGTGCGCGACCCCCGAGGAGACGGTGGTCATGGCGATCCGCGCTGCACGCCTGTGAGGGCCGTGTCGTAGCCGCCCATGGCCGCGAGCCGGTCCCGGAAGGCGGGGGACCGGATGGCACCGACCAGCGCCCTGACGCGCGCATCCGCCATGTGCTCCCTCCTTACGGCCAGCTCGTACCGTTCCTGCCCGACCGGCACGAATGCGAGGCCCAGCGCCTTTGCCGCGCTGTACACGCAGATCCCGCAGTCCGCCTCCCCCGACTTCACGGCGAGAGCCACGGCCAGGTGGGTGGTCAGTTCCCGGTCGTATCCCGGAAGGGATGCCGGCGAGATGCCCTTCTCCGCGAGGAGGTGATCGAGGAGCATCCGGGTCCCGGAGCCCTTCTGACGGTTCACGAACCGGTGGGAGGGGATGTCCGCGAGATCCAGCCCGTCCCGGGAGACCACCCCCTGTTCCCTCCCCGCCACGCAGACCAGGTCCACGTCCGTGCCCGGCAGGTACCGGTCCAGGTACCATGTGTTGTAGGTCCCGTCCGGCCCCAGCAGGTGCATGGGGGCGGCATGGCACTCGCCCCTCCCGAGGGCCAGGAGCCCGGCCAGGGAACCGGCAGGGGCGGCATGGAGATCCACCGATGGCCGGACCAGGTCGGCCAGGTGGTCGAGCGCGGGGTCATGGCTCCCCGTGAGGAGGAGCGCCTGCTCCGCCTCCGCCCGGGGGACCATCAGCCGGGCGATGACCGGGGACCCCGCCTCCACCCCCTCGGCTGCGGGATCGATCCGGAGAAAGGCGTTGGCCCGGACGGCAGCCATCTGCACACCGGCACCCCGGGAGAGGGGCTCCGCCACCCACCGGTCCCCTACACGGGCCACCGCGGAAAGGACGAACTCGGTGATGCCGGGCTCCGAGGCGATGCTCCGGGTCACGCGGGCCTCCAGGCACTCCTCTTCCGGCAGGGGAAGGCCCCAGAGCCCGAGAAGCGGGGCCGCGATCTCCCGGAGCACGGTCAGGGCGGACAGGGGATAGCCGGGGAGGCCGATGACCGGCTTCCCCTGCACCCTCCCCAGGATCACCGGTTTCCCCGGCTTCATGGCCACGCCGTGGAAGAGCACCTCCCCCACCTCCGCGATGACGGAGGCGGTGTAGTCCCGGGTGCCTGCCGATGACCCGGCAGAGACGATGGCGAGATCGTTCTCCCGCACCGCCCGGACCAGGGCCTCCCGGATCAGTGACGGGTCATCCGGGACCCGCGGGTAGCGGGTGCAGCGGGCCCCCTGGGCCTCGACAAAGGCAGCTGCCATCAACGAGTTGGACTCCACCACCTGCCCCGGGCCCGGGTCCTGGCCGAAGGGCACCAGTTCGCTCCCGGTGGGAACGATCCCCACGCGGACCGTGAGTACCTCCACGTCCCGGATGCCGAAGGCGGCCAGTGCCCCGATCTCGTGGGCGCGGATCCGGTGCCGGGAGGGGACCACCATCTCTGTCACCCCGATGTCCTCCCCCACGGGCCGGACATGCTGCCAGGGGCTCACCGGCCTCCGGATCTTGTACCTCTCCCCATCCTGCCAGACCTCCTCGATCATGATCACGGCATCATACCCTTCCGGGAGCACGTTCCCCGTGTTCACCCGGACCGCGTGGGGGAGGGTGAGGGGGTGCTGCTCGTCAGCCCCAATGGTTTCTGCCGCCCGGACCGCGATCCCGTCCATGGCCGCCAGGTGCACCTCCGGCTGGGAGAAGCGGGCGAAGATGGGTGTTGCCGTGACAAGATCCACGGCTTCGGGCAGCGGAACCCTGACGGTGGCGGGGTGCAGGGCAAAGGACGAGGCAAGCACCCCCGGTATGTTCGCGAGCGGGGTCAGATCCAGGTACCGCTTCACCACAGGATCACCTCCACCACTTCCCCGGCCTCCATCCCCTCACGCTCCGCGGGGACCACAACGACTCCATCGCTCGCAGCGAGCGTGTTGAGGAGCCCGGACTTCCCGAAGACCGGCCGGGCGAGATCTCCCTCAAGCCGCACCCGCACCCAGTCCTCCCGCCCCTTGGGCGAGGGGATGTTCTCGGCCAGGTGTGCCCCCACCCTCCGCTCGGGAGGAAGGCCCCCGGCCATCACCCCGATCAGGGGCCGGACCAGCGCCCGGAGCACGATGTATGCCGAGGCCGGGTGGCCGGGGAGCCCGATCACCGGCTTTCCCTGCACCTGACCCAGGATGGTGGGTTTCCCCGGCTGGAGGGCGATGCCGTGGGCCAGGACCTCCCCCCGCTCTGCGATGGCGGAGGCGCAGTGGTCCCGGGCATCCTTGGAGGATCCCCCCGAGACCAGGACCGCGTCGCACTCAAAAAGCGCCCGGTCCAGGGCAGCCCGGAGCAGGCCCTGCTCATCCTTCACGATGCCGAAGCACCGCGGCACGCAGCCGTGCTCCTGCAGGAACCCGGCGCAGAGAGAGGAGTTGACGTCCCTCACCTGCGATGCGGAGGGGAAGGCGGTGACCGGCACGAGCTCGTTCCCGGTGGAGATGATCCCCACCCGCGGCTGCCGGAACACCAGGATCCGGCTCCTCCCGGCCGCGGCCAGCACGCCCAGGTCCTGGGGCCGGAGCCTCCTGCCCTTCGGGAGCACCATTCCTCCCCGCGGATAGTCCTCCCCCCGCGCCAGGACGTTCTCCCCCTTCGCCACCGGCCTGCGGATGAGTACCAGGTCCCTTGCCTGCTCGGTATGCTCCACCATCACGACAGCGTCTGCACCGTCAGGGAGAACAGCGCCGGTGGGGACATACAGACATTCACCGGGAGCCACGGCCCGGTCCGGTACCCCCCCCATGGGCACGGTGCCCATCCACCGGAGCATCGAGGGAACCGCGTCCCCCGCCCCGGTGGTATCGGCTGCCCGCACCCCGTAGCCGTCAACCACCGACCGGGTGAAGCCGGGGATGTCGGTATCGCTGGGCACATCTGCCGAAAGTACCCGGTGGAGCCCCTCCCCCAGGGGGATCTCTTCGGTTCCTCCCGGTGCGGCAGCGGAGGTGAGGATCCGGATCGCCTCCGCGACCGGGATCACCGAGAAGAAGAGGCTCATGGGAAGCAGCCGAGCTGACAGCCCCTGATCTTGATATGGTGGCGGTTGCAGTAGTCACCGATGTCGGCAATGGGGATGTGGAACCGGCCGGAGATGGCAAAGGCCTGCGGGCACTGGATCTCCTTCCCGATGCCCATCTCCTGGAATGCCTTCTGGATCTTCGCGTCGTCCATGGTAACAGTAATTCCTGTACATTGTCATAGTGTTTACTATGGAGAGCCGGAAGGGAACCGGGCAGGAGAAGGAGCCCATCCGCTCCAGGGTGGCGGTCATCAGTTCCGCACAGGATGAGGCAGGCCGGAACATCCGCACGCACCTCCAGGGCATCCTTGCGTCGGAGTATACCGGCGAGAGGGCACTCAGCCTCCCCGCCGACTTCCGGTTCCGGGAGGTCCCCGGACGGCTGATTTACGAGGACGGGATCGACCGGGACCTGGACGCTGACCAGGTCCTCTTCATCTCCCGTCACCGGAGCATCCACCCCACACCCGTGCTCACGGTCCACGTCACCGGGAACCTGGCCGCCGCGGAGTTCGGGGGCCGGCCCCGCTCGCTGGCGCCGGCGGCCCCGGAGTGGATGCGGGCCATCCTCACCGGCCTCCGGGAGCTGGCGCCGGAGGGCTACCGGGCGTCCTACGAGGTCACCCACCATGGCCCCACGGAGCTCACCCTCCCCTCCCTTTTCGTGGAGATCGGGTCCACCGAGACCGAGTGGCGGGATCCCCGTGCCGGCGAGGCGGTGGCCAGGGCCATTCTCGGGGCCCGGCCGGTCCCCGGTCTCCGTCTCATCGGTTTCGGTGGCACCCACTACGCCGCACGGCAGACAGAGATCGCAACCACCACCGGGGGATCATTCGGCCACATCGCCCACAGCCGGGAGGTCCCGGCACTCGACACCGGCATGGTCAAGCTGATGCGGGACCGGACCCGGGCACAGGCCGCGTACATGGACCGCAAGGCGCTCGCGGCCGCGGATCAGAGAAGGCTGGAAGGAATCCTCTCCGATCTCGGGGTGACGGTCCTCTCGGAAGGGGAGATCCGGTCGCTGGGCAGCGTCGAGTGGGCATCCTATCTCGCGATCCGCAGGCTGGCAGGGGAGATCGTGCCGGGGAGCCGGTGCCACGTGCACGGGCTCACCGGGAGGGGAGAACCGGTGCGGGTGGACCTGAACCCGGATCTCGTTCTAGAGGCCGTGAAATCCGATGAAAAAACATTTTTCCGGTCTCTTGAGCGGATGCCCGTCGTACACCTGTCATACGGAGGAATGCGCGTTCTCCCTGCCTTTATCACCTTTGCGGCCGACGCTCCCGCGCTCATCAATGAATTAATAACCTTGTGTGTGAAACTCATAACTGTCAGCGAGCACACTGTAGTTGAGGGTGATCGGCTGATTATCCGGAGAGTGCGGTTCGACCCGGAGCGGGCGCGCGCATACGGGATCCCCAGAGGCCCGCTCTTCGGCCAGCTCTCAGCCGGCCGGGCCGTGGAGGTCCAGGGCCGGGTCATCACTCCTGCGATGGTTGAGACCTGCAGTGTGAAGGAGATCCATATTCCTGGGTTGGAGAGGTATGCATGAAATCCATACTGGAAGAGGCACTTGAGCGGGCGGAGCAGGAGCACATGGCCGAGACGGCGGCCCAGGCGCCGGCAGCAGCGGCAGCCCCCCGTCCTCCTGCACCCCAGTCGGACAAGGA
>JAJRCY010000049.1 GCA_028678715.1 Methanomicrobiales archaeon
AACACCGGCGATCTCGTCCAGGATCTTCCGGCGCTCACCGTCCGACATCTGCATGATCTTGGTGATGTCCCCCTGCATCACGACGTTGTACCCCTCGGGTTTGATCCCCACCCTGGCCAGGTAGGCGATGACGTCCGACTGGGAGACGAGCCGGTTGTTCAGGTAGTTATAACTGTAGTAGCCGTTGGGGGTCCGCTTGATCCGGCGGCGGATGGTGGTCCCGTCCGAGAAGGTGAGGGATACCTCGGCGTTGTTCTTCTTCGTGTTCAGGTTCAGGAGGTCCGTGAGCTTCTCGGCCCGCAGGCCCCGGGAGGTGGAGAGCGCGAGGCAGAAGAGGATGGCATCGATGATGTTGGATTTCCCGGACCCGATCGGGCCGGGGATCACCGTGGATCTCTCAAAGAAAGGGATGGTGGTCTTTCTCGCGAAGGACTTGAAGTTGTCAATCTCCAGTTCCGTGATGTGCACTGCAGCCGGCGCTCCTGGATGGTGAGTGGGGGGAGGGAGACCTATTTCTTCTCCTTGTTCTCCTCCACCGCGTAGATGAGCGGGTTCTTCCCGCCCTCCTTGCCGCCCTGCTCCGGCTTTCCCTTGGACTTGAGACGGGCCGCGGCCTTGGCGGAGGCAACGATGTAGTCGGAGTCCTTCCGCTTCTCCTCCTTCATGGTGCCGTCCGACTGCAGGATCCGGACCACATCACCCTCCGGCTCGGCGCTCTGGGCGGGCTGGCCTCCCCGACGGGGCTGGATGGTGACCGTGGATCCCGGCGTCCGCACGATCTGCGGACTCCGCCGCTCCTCCATCCGGCTGTTCATCCGTTCCACAATGGACTTGAGATCCAGGAGCTCGTTCGTAAGGCCTTTTGTCAGGGCCTCCAGTTCCCGCACCTTCTTCTCCAGTTCCCCGATCCGGTCAGCCGAACCGGGGCCAGGTGGCATCTCCCCTGCCATGCACACTCACTCCAGTTCCAGGTATTCCCATGCCGTTCGGGAACGTATCCGCGTCCGGCGGGAATTTATCCCGATAACTCTGTATGAATATTCTTTTTGACATCTATATCCTTTGTGTTCCCGGATGCAGGGATATCTGCGCGAGATGCCGGATCCCTCCGGTAATTGTACAATCGATCAGCTGCCGTGAACATCGCTCCCCTCATTGGGGGTGGGGTCGGGAGGGGGTTCGCCCCCTCCCGTCACCCCCCCTGTGAGAGGATATCGCCCCCAGATTCGTTTTCCCCGTGCGTACCTGCAGAACACTCGGGGAGAGCAGAAGGACCAATCACATTTTTTTGCGAGGGGACAGGGGTGAGCCGGTGAACGGTGTGGGAAAGGAGCAACGGTATCCGATTCTCGTTGATTTCGGGGCTGCCCCGCAGGGGGGGAGGGCCGCGGCAAAGCCCGGAAGAGAGGTTTCCGGCCTGACGGGGCCCTCCGGGAAGGAAACGGGGCGTGCGGTATCCGGAAAGGATCTCGGGGAACTCGAGAAAGCTTCCGGGAAGGCGATTGACCACGCAATGGCCACCATCGAGGAGATATCCCGGCGGGTGGGGGACCTTCAGGGACGGATGCCCTCCGAGTTCTCCCAGGTCGTGGTGGAGTTCGGCCTCACCCTGGACATGGAAGCCGGCGCCCTCATCGCGAAGGTGGGGGCTGAGGCGAGCATCACCGTCGCCCTCACCTGGAAGCGGCCGGAGGAGAAGTGATCCGATGGGATAGCACCCAACCGTTGTGGAGGGGCGGGGCCGGTTCCCGGGAATCGTGACGGGGGGGGGGGACACCCCGATCCCCTCCCTCTCCCATCCCCATGTGGTACCGGGCGATTGATGGCAAGCAATCCTGCGATGGTGATGGGTTCAGCAAGCACCATCCCGCTCGAAATCGCGTGCAAGTAAGAAAAGCTCATACGATCCGGGCACCCTCTCTTCTATACATGTCGTATCTCGCCCGTGTCGATCCGGAGATCGCGGAGATCCTGGAGAAGGAACGCCAGCGCCAGACCAACGGCCTTGAGCTCATTGCATCCGAGAACATCGTGAGCCGGGCGGTGCTGGAGACGACGGGATCGATCATGACCAACAAGTATGCCGAGGGATATCCGGGAAAGCGGTACTATGGCGGATGCGAGTTCTATGACATGGCGGAGAACCTGGCCCGGGACAGGCTCAAGCAGCTCTTCGGGGCGAAGCACGCCAACGTCCAGCCCCACTCCGGCACCCAGGCCAACATGGCGGTGTACTTCTCGGTCATGGAGATGAAGGATACGCTCATGTCCCTGTCCCTCTCCCAGGGCGGCCACCTCTCCCACGGGTCGCCGGCCAACTTCTCGGGCCGGCTCTTCACGGTGAAGCCCTACGGCGTGGACCCCACCACCGAGATGCTGGATTACGGCCAGGTCGGGGAGATCGCCCGGCGGGAGAAACCGAAGATGATCGTCTGCGGGGCCTCAGCCTACCCCCGGACGATTGACTTCAAGGCCTTCATGGAGATCGCCGAGTCGGTGGGGGCGTACTGCATGGCCGACATCGCCCACATCGCCGGCATGTGTGCCACGGGGGTCCACCCCTCCCCGGTGAACGTGGTGCACTTCACCACCACCACCACCCACAAGACCCTCCGGGGGCCGAGGGGCGGAGCCATCATGGCCGAGCCTGACCTTGCCCAGGCCGTGGACAAGGCGGTCTTCCCCGGCATGCAGGGCGGCCCCCTGATGCACATCATTGCGGCAAAGGCAGTCTGCTTCAAGGAAGCCCTCCGCCCCTCCTTCCGTGACTACAACCGGCAGATCGTGAAGAACTGCCAGACCGTGGCTGCCACTCTTGCGGACCGTGGCCTCCGGCTGGTCTCGGGGGGCACGGACAACCACCTGCTCCTCATTGACCTGACCGATCTCGGCATCACCGGCATCGACGCCGAGAACGCCCTGGGCCGGGCCGGGATCACGGTGAACAAGAACACGATCCCCCGCGAGACCCGGAGCCCCTTTGTGACGAGCGGGCTGCGGATCGGCACACCCGCTGTGACGAGCCGGGGCATGAAGGAAGAGGAGATGCGGTTCATCGGGGACCGGATCGCGTACGTGCTGAAGGACATCACCGATGCGGCGCGTCAGACCTCGGTGAAGGCCGAGGTCCAGGCGCTGGCATCGAAGTTCCCCATCTATCCCGAGTGACATGATCCTGGACGGGAAGCAGGTCGCGGCGGATCGGTTGGAGATTCTGAAGGCGGAGATCCGCTCATCCGGCCTCTTCCCGCAGCTGGCAACGGTTCTCATGGGGGACAACCCTGCATCCCGGCTCTACGTGAAGCTGAAGCACGAGGCATGCGGGAGGGTGGGGATCGGGTCTGCGGGAAAGGTCCTCCCCGCGGGTGCCACGACAGCGGAAGTGGTGCAGGCAGTGGAGGAACTGAACCGGGACACCGCGATCGATGGCATCCTCGTGCAGCTCCCCCTCCCCCCGCAGGTGGCGACACCCCTGGTGCTTGAGGCGGTGGACCCGGGGAAGGACGTGGATGGGTTCCACCCGTGCAACCTGGGCCGGCTCCTCGCCGGATCCCCCCTCTTTGTCCCGGCAACCCCGCGGGGAATCCTCTCCCTCCTGGGCCACTACCATATCCCTGTTGCCGGCCGGCACGCGGTGGTGGTGGGGAGGTCTGTTGAAGTGGGAAGGCCCCTCGCCGCCCTCCTCACCACTGCGGATGCCACCGTTACCCTCTGCCACTCGAAGACACGGGATCTCTCGGCCATCACCCGGCAGGCGGAGATCCTGGTCTCTGCTGTCGGCCGCCCCCGCACCATCACCGCACCCATGGTACGGAAAGGGGCCGTGGTGGTGGACGTGGGGACCAATTACGTGGATGGGAAACTCTGCGGCGACGTGGACTATGCCGGCGTGAGCGCGGTGGCCTCCGCCATCACCCCGGTGCCGGGCGGCGTCGGGCCCATGACCATCGTATCGCTCCTCGAGAACACCCTCCGGGCAGCACGGATGCGGCGATGCACCCCTGTCTGATCCGCGGGGGCCAGGTGGGCGGGGGAGCCCCCGTGCGGCTGATGGGTGTCATCAACTGCAGCCCTGAGTCCTTCTACACCGGATCCTATGTTTCGCCTGGAGCGGTCCGTGAGATGGCTCTCGCCATGGTCCGTGACGGTGCAGACCTGATCGATATCGGTGCCAGGGCTACCGGTCCCGGTGCCCATCCCCTCCCGGCCGCTGAGGAACAGGCCCGGATGGAAGAGGCACTTGCGGCGCTGGACGGGAGCGGGGTCCCTGTTTCGGTGGACACCACGGTACCGGCCGTCCTGGAAGCCTGCCTGCGCCATGACGTGGCTGCCATCAACGACATCCGGGGCCTCGCCGACCCGGTGTATGCCCGGCTCGCAGCCGATGCCGGCCTGCCCGTCATCGCCATGGCCTCGCGGGGACGCCCCGGCGACGCGCAGTCCCTGGAGGAGACCCTGGAGAACCTGAAAGGGGTGATGGCCCGCTGCGTCCGGCACGGCATCGATCAGTACATCCTGGACCCTGCCATCGGGCTCTGGGTCCCGGGCAGGACACCGGCCCTGGACTGGATCCTCTCCCGGAACTTCCGGAGGTTCCTCGAGTTTGACCGGCCGGTGCTCGCCGCTGTCTCCCGCAAGTCCTTCCTCGGGGACCTCCTGGGCCGCGACCCGGCCGGGCGGCTGGCCGGCAGCCTTGCCCTCACGGTGCTGCTCGTGCAGCAGGGAGCATCCATGGTGAGAACACATGACGTGAGGGAGACCCGGGACGTGCTAGCTGTCATGCAGAGGATGGGGTGAGCATGGTGGTGCAGACATTCTCTGTCCATGCCCTGAAGACCCCCCTCATCCATGCTGGCGACGACCTTGCGGCGGTCCTCTTCGATGCCGCTCTCCGCAGCACGGCATCCGGCATCCGGGACGGGGATATCATTGTCGTGGCCGAGTCGCCGGTGGCAACCGCCGAGGGGAGCGCGGTGATGCTGGAAAGGGTGGTCCCCTCGGCCCGTGCCATCGAGCTGGCCTCCCGGTACCGCATGGACCCCCGGGTCACGGAGGTGGTCCTTCGGGAAAGCGACGAGGTGGTGGGGGGGATCGACGGGTTCCTGCTCAGCATGGTCCACGGCACGCTCCTCCCGAACGCCGGCGTGGACCTCTCCAATGCCCCGCCGGGGACCGCCCTCCCCCTCCCGGCGGACCCTGACCGGAGCGCTGTCCGGCTCCGGCAGGCCTTCCAGGAGCGGACCGGCGCCCGGGTCGGCGTGATCATCGCCGACAGCCGGACCCATGTCATGCGCCTGGGGTGTAGCAGCGTGGCCATCGGCTGCGCCGGGATCCGGGCCGTCATCGATGACCGGGGCAGGAAGGATCTCTTTGGCAGGGAACTGCAGGTCACCCAGCAGGCGGTGGCCGACAACATCGCCTCCGCGGCCGTGCTCCTGATGGGGGAGACTGACGAGAGGGTGCCGGCTGCCCTGGTACGGGGGCTCGCGATCCCCATCGAGGAGGTCTCTGGCGTCCCTGCCATCGACGCGGCGGAGTGCCTGTTCATGGGCGTAGCGCTGCGGCAGGGAGTGGGGGAGAAGAAGGAATAAGGAATTTCCCAGCGCAACCCAAGGTAGTGTTTTCGGCCCCAAACAACAACCGAAGATCGGCCTATCCTCACGGGGGTGGGGACGGGAGATCCCCTCCCGCCACCCCCCCCCCACTGAGGATATTCTCTTCCTGATGGTATGGTATGAGAGGATCCGCGTTTTTTTGGGAACGATCAGCCCCGCATCCCGGCCCGCTCCACCTTCACGCGGCCGTTCTCGGCGACCAGAGCAAAGCCGAGGCTGGCCAGGTACTCCCGGCTCTTTCCCCTGCCGTGGATCAGCACCTCCACCAGATCCTCCACCTCGTCCACGTCGGTGGAGAGCCGGAAGGAGTCGATCACCTCCACGGTCGCCCCGAACTCCTCGGCCACCGTCAGGTGCTTCAGGAAGCTGCCCCCGTAGTAGTCTGCCCGGAACCGGGCCGGGTTCTTGAGAAAGATAGCATTTGTGCCTCCGCCCCTGCCCGGGACCACGGAGATGTTCGCTCCCGTGGTGAGCATCCGGGTGATGGTCTCCGGTATCGCCAGCGGGAGATCGGACATGATGATCAGGGTGGCGCCGGGGAGGCCCGGAAGGATCTCATTGAGGGATTCGTTGAGCCCGCCGGCATTCACCAGGGTCTCCGCCCCGGGATACCGGAAGGGTACGGTACTGAGTATCAACGGTGTGCAGCCTGCCCCGCGGATCGCCGCTACGACATCATCGAGCATGGCCCTGGCAAATGCCTCCCGCTCCTCACGGTTCATGACACCGGAGAGGCGCGATTTGGGATTCACCGGTTTGAAGGGGATGAGGGCCCGGACAGTCATTGGGAGAGGGGTGGTGTGGAGAACGGCATTAAGGCATCGGCAGGGGACCGCTCTGAATGAAGAGAGGGGACTCAGGTTCCCCCTATCCTCATGGGGGGAGGACGGGGGTGGGCGGGGGGTCCGGCCCCGCCCCCCCCCCCCCCCCCCCCCCCCCGCCGGTCCGACGCCGAAGGCGCCGCGAAGCGAATCCGGCCTGCCTGTCGTAGCTTCAGCGGAGGCGGGTCCCCGGTTGCCCCGAACCGA
>JAJRCY010000050.1 GCA_028678715.1 Methanomicrobiales archaeon
CCTCAACAAGGTACCGGACACGGACCGGATGGAGGAGGTCATCGTTGGCGGGGCGGTGGTGGCGGCCATCCGGTACCTGCCGGGAGAGTGCCGGTGGGAGCCCCTCCCCCGCGTGGCCGCGGCACCGCTGATGCGGCCGGCCCGCCGCGTGGTGGTGGTGGACACGGGGGCAGTCCCCTCCATCCGGGAGGGGGCGAGCGTGCTCGCACCGGGGCTTCTCTCCATTGACGACGCGGTGGCGGCCGGTGACGAGGTCTGCATCCTGGACCGGGACGGTGGCTGGGCCGGCGTGGGCCGGGCACGGGTGGGAGCCCGGGAAGCCCGGGCAATGGAGAAGGGGCAGGTGGTGAAGACACGGAAGAACATGCCGGGGGTGTGCGTCCCGGGCCCTGCCACCTGGGAACAGGCGGTGGAGGCGAACCGGGACGTGCTGGCCCGGGCCGAGGAGGCGGCCACGGGGTTCATCCGTGGGGTGCGGGACCGGCACCCGGACCTTCCCCCCACGGTCTCCTATTCCGGCGGCAAGGACAGCCTGGCCACGCTCCTCCTGGTGGGGAAGGCCATCGGGAAGGTACCCCTGATCTTCGCCGACTCCGGCCTGGAGTTCCCGGAGACGTATGCGAACGTCGATACCGTCACGGAACGGTACGGTCTGGAGGTGGTCCGGGCCCACCACGGCGGCCGGTTCCAGGAGGAGATGGCCGTGAGAGGACCCCCCGCCGTGGACGCCCGGTGGTGCTGCCGCACCTGCAAGCTGGCGCCGGTTGCAGAGGCCATCCGCGCCCGGTGGGGGGAGTGCCTCTCCTTCATCGGCCAGCGGCGCTACGAGTCCGCGAAGCGGGCCGCCTCCGCACGGGTCTGGCGGAACCCGAACGTGCCGGTGCAGCTGGCTGCCGCCCCCCTCCAGCACTGGACGGCGCTCCACGTCTGGCTCTACCTGTTCCGGGAGCAGGCACCGTACAACACCCTCTACGAACAGGGGATGGACCGCATCGGGTGCTACATGTGCCCCAGCAGCGATATGGCGGTGATGGAGCGGATCCGGGCGCTGCACCCGACTCTGTGGGCAGAGTGGGAACAGGCCCTGGAGGCGTGGAGGGAGCGGCAGGGGCTCCCGGGCGAGTGGGTGAGCCGGGGTCTCTGGCGCAGGAAGGCTGCGGCAGGGGGTGCACCGGGATGAGCCGGGTCGCCATCGTGGATTATGGTCTCGGCAACCTCCGGTCCGTGATGCGGGGGCTGGAGAAGGCGGGGGCAACGCCCGTCATTACCACGGACGGGGAGGAGATTGCCGCCGCGGACGGGATCGTGCTCCCCGGCGTGGGTGCCTTCCGGGACGGGATGGACCAGCTGGGGCCGCTGCGGGAGATCGTCATGTCGTCGGCCCGAAAGGTTCCGTTGCTTGGGATCTGCCTGGGGATGCAGATGCTTCTCGAGTGGTCCGAGGAGCACGGCCTCCACCGGGGGCTGGGACTCGTGCCCGGCCGGGTGGTCCGGTTCCCCTCAGTTCCGGGATTCAAGGTCCCCCACATGGGGTGGAATACCCTGGAGAAGCAGGGGGATGACCCGCTGATGGAGGGGCTTCCGGACGACGTGTATGTGTACTTTGTCCATTCCTACCACGCGGTGACAGAACCGCGGTACACCGTCACCACCACGGGCTACTGTGTGCCGTTTGCGTCCGCCATCCGGAACGGGAAGGTGTACGGGGTACAGTTCCACCCGGAGAAGAGCGGGGACACGGGGCTCCGGATCCTCCGGAACTTCATCGGGATGCTGTGACCCGTTCAGATAAATTTCTCTTCTTATTCCCGTCTCCTGGGGAGGATGTGGTATTTCATCCTGAGTGTGGGTGGTGGGACGCTCCAGGGGGGACTGCGTCCCCCCCACCGCGTGGGCGCCCCCCCGTGAGGATGAGCAGATCTTCGGTTGCCTCAGATACTGCGTCCTCCCAGAAAGGTTGGATCACCCCATCCTCCCCGGGGGATGCCCACGCGGCGGGGGCGGAGCCCCCGAGAGCGTCCCTGTAGAACAAGGAAAATGTATTGAACCCAATGACCCACTCAAGGATGACCCAAGAGGGCCGCGGCGGGGGCGGTAGCCCCCAAGAGAGTCCCCCGTCCCTGGCTGCCTGGAAAAAGGAGTGGAGAAAAATTCCCTCGGGGACGGGATGCAGTTATGATCCTGCACTCCCTTCCCTTTTCAGGACCCAGGCAAAGGGAATCGCGATCAGGTCACCGATGACAAACGTCGCGAAGATAACGGCCTGGATCCAGCTGTACTGGGCCACACTCCCTGCCACCACGTTCGGGAGAAAGACTGCCAGGAACCACACGACCTTATAGCACAGCTGCAGGAGAAGCACGGGGACAAACTTCAGCGGCGAGAGCAACCCGAGGATGGCCAGTATGCCAAAGGCCACGTAGACACTCGCCGCAATCCCCATGAGCGGGGGAGCCTGCTCCGGCCACCCGAACATTGCCTGAATTGTTGCCGGGCTTGCCAGCACACCCAGCCCGATACCCCCTGACACGAGAATCGTGTAGAGGTACATCCCTTTCAACCATCCAAAACGAATTCCCGCCTGTTCTGCCATGGAAATCCCCCTCCCGGGGAACCACCTCCGGTTCTCCGGGATTGAGGGACCCATTCGCCTCCGGGTATATAAACCCTTGCCTGAGGGATACGAAGTTCGTGGATCCGACAGAAACCCAACCGCTTCTCCGCTCCGGCAGCCCTTTGAGGATGGGGCTGATCATCGGATTCCTTGGATGAGGAATCTACCGGAAAAGGAAGATCTCCATATCCTCCGCGGGAGATGGCTACGCGGCGGGGGCGAAGCCCCCGCGAGCGTCTCACTCGTAATCGGTGAATACTTATTACCATCTCCTCATTTTCCGAGAATACTTCAGGAGGAGCGGCGGGGGCAGATCCCCCAAAAGCATCCAGAGTTCAGGAAAAAGAGTGGAAACATGGGATTGTGGGAGATTGAAAAACGGGGATGGGGGAACGTCACCGCTCCCGGTACCACCGGAGGGTCTCGTTCCCCATCAGCACGAGCACCACCACCACCCCGCCGAAGAAGACCAGGAGCGGGATCCAGTTGAAGCCGGGGGCTGCGACCGGGAGACCACCGGCAGGAGCGGTGGCCTGGGGAGATACTGCGGGAGAGGCAACCCCTTCCGAGAGCTTGTCCGAGGTGACCCTCACGAACTGTTCCCCGGCACCGCTCACCTCCTCGGGACCGATCCCCGGCACCGCCCCGATGCCGAGCATCGGCGAGAGGATGGCGGCCATGATACCCGCGAACATGACGAGGGTGAAGAGGGAGGTGTACTTCAGGAGCAGGCCCTTGAGATCGCCCCGCTTGGGGACCACGATCAGGAGCTGGTCCCGGAGGCCGTAGACCTTCACCTCCCGGCCCTTCACGGACCACCGCCGCTCCGCCACCTCGATCAGGCCTGCGTCCAGCAGGTTCTCCAGGTGGTACTGGACCGTGGTGATGGGGATCTGGAGCTCCCCGGCTACCTGGGTGGAGGTCCGCTTCTCCCCCTTCAGCAGGTTCAGGATGCCAGTGGCCGTGCCGCTGGCCATCGCCTTCGCGATCTTCTTGGCCCGCTCATCGCCCGGTTCCAGGATCACAACGCCTTCAACCATGGAGCTTCGCCCCGATGAGCCGTTTTCCCCCGGAGAGCGCTTCGTCGATCTTTGAGGCGTCCGCACCGCCGCCCTGGGCCCGCTGGGGCGTGCCGCCGCCCTTCCCGCCCAGGACGGCGCAGGCAGCTGCCACCAGCTCCGCCGCGCTGACCTTCGCGGTCCCGGAGGCGGCGGCCACGTTCACCTTCCCGGTGCCGCCGGCGAGCAGCGCGACACCGCCTTGGTCCGCGATCTTCTGGGCGAGGGCGGCCAGTTCCTTCGGGGGGAGGTCCAGCCGCTGGACGAGCACCGGGACACCCCCCACGGTCTCAGGGGCAGCGGATGCGGCCGAGAGCTCCGCCACCTTCGCCTGCAGCCGCTCGATCTCCTTCCGCTGATCCTTCCACTCGGTGAAGAACCGCTGTACCGCAGCCGGCAGGTTCTCCGGCTGCACCGAGAGGGGCCCGGCCGATGCGGAGAGGAGCCCCTCCACCCGCTGCATGGCGTAGAGGGCGGCGGTCCCGGCCGCGAACTCCAGCCGCTCGATCCCGTCCTGGATGTGCTCCACCCGGAGCACTTTTATGGCCCCCACCTCGCCCGTGTTCCCGCAGTGGGTGCCGCCGCAGGCCTGGACCTCGCCGTCCACCTGCACGACCCGGATCTCCTTCCCCGGCGGGACGCCGCCCTGGTACAGGTCAAACCCGTACTTCTGCTCGGCATGGGTCCGCTCCTCCCAGCGGATGGAGACAGGAAGGGCCATCATCACCATCCGGTTGGCCTCGATCTCGATCCGGCCCAGCTCGTCGGGCGTGATATGCCGGAAGTGCCGGATGTCCAGGCGGGAGGAGTCGCTCCCCTTCTGGGCGCCGGCCTGGTGGACGTGGCTCCCCAGCACCTGCTTGCAGGCATGGAGCAGGATGTGGGTGCCCGTGTGGTGGCGCATGAGAGAGAGGCGCCGCTCCTCGTCCAGCTTTCCCTTCACCTTCTCCCCGACCTTCACGACCCCGCCCTTCGTCTGGTGCAGGATCACCTCGCCCAGCTTCACGGCCCGGTCCACCCGGATGATCCCCTCGGGGGCCATCAGGGTCCCGGTGTCGGACGGCTGGCCGCCCCCCTCGGGGTAGAAGAGGGTCTGGTCCAGGACTGCGAGGCCGTCGAAGTAGTCCAGCACCGTGGCCTCGAACTCCATGTCGTGGGGCGAGTCGTAGTAGAGCCGTTTCGTTGGGGGGAACGCCTCCACCCGCTCCCGGTACCGCTCCAGCGGGTCTTCGGCCTCGGCCTCGGCCCTCGAGTGGACGAGGGCGATCTGGGAGTAGAAGTCATCCGGGATCTCGGCCGCGGTACCGTCGGCGGCGGCCAGCTCCTGGAGGGTCTCTGGCGGGATCCCGTGGGAGTCGTAGAGGGTGATGGCCTCCGTGACAGGGATGGGCTGCCCTTTCTTCCGGTAGGCCTGGGCCAGCCGCTGGACGATCCGGGTGCCGCGCTCCATGGTCTGGGCATAGCGATCCACCTCCCTTGTGACGATCTCCCGGACGGTGGCCGCGTCCTGGGCGAAGGTCCCGGGGCCTGCCATCGTGATCTGCAGGTCCACGTAGTCGGCGAGGGCCTGCGGGTCCAGGCGGAGCTCGTGCATCATCCGCAGGGTCCGGCGCAGCACCAGGCGGGCCAGGTAGCCCTCCCTGACATTGGAGGGGACGATGTTGTCTCCCAGCATGTAGGCCAGGCAGCGGGTGTGGTCGGCGATGGCGTAGACCCTTTCCACGGGCACGATCATCTCCAGGAGCTGCGCCACCGGGATGCCGATGGCCCCGGCAACCTTCTCCCGCAGCCCGGCCAGATTGGATCCCTTGATGTCCACCACGCCCGCGTACTTCGCGTTCAGGCCCAGGATCCTGCGGTACTCGGGGTCCGTGAGGGCATGGGAGAGCCCGGCGTCCCGGGTGATCCGCTCCACGGCCTCGGGAAGCACCGCGTCGTAGATGGTGGGGGAGCCGAGCGATGCCCAGACGAACCGCTCCAGCCCGTAGCCGGTGTCGACGATCCGGATGGGCATCGGGTAGTAGGGTTCCCCGCCCAGCACCACCGGCGGGTCGGCCGTCTTCTGCCTTCCCATGTTCATGAAGACGAGCGTGGCCACCTCCAGGCCGCCGATGAGCACCTCCACGCTGGGGCCGGCGTTCCCGCCGCCGAACCAGGGGTGCTCCTTGTACGTGACCCGCGCGAGATCGGCCCCAATGGATGCCAGGAACTCGTCGCAGAGGGCGACGGTCCGGTCCTTCCAGTAGATCTCCTGCCCGGGAGAGTTGAAGGCATGGTGGGCCATCATCTCGAAGAGGGTCAAGTGCCGGCCGGACCTTCCTACCGCGTCCAGGTCATTGAGCCGGATGCAGGGCTGGGAGATGGTGAGAGGGTTGGCCGGCGGTGGTACCAGGCCGCTCGTCACGTAGGGCTGGAAGTCGGCGATGGAGGCGATGGTCAGGTAGATGTCGTCCCGCCACCGGGCCACGACGGGATACCGCTCGATGCGGGTATGCTGGTGCCGCTCGTGGAACGAGAGGAACGCCTCCCGCATCCGGTCCAGGTCATGGGGGGCAAAGACCGGGTTCCCGATGAAGCTGTAGGGCTCGCAGGGGGCGTCGCCGCAGACCACCTTCTCCGGGTCGCGGGTCCAGAAGGCCGCACCGCAGGAGGTGCAGAACTTCCGCACAAGGCCGTGGTCCCTGAAATAATCGAGCTGGTACTCCTCGTCGAGCATGGTAATCCTGTTCAGCTAGTACTTGCCCTGCGGGGGATAAAAATATGTCAGGGGAATCCCTTTCAAGGAAAAAGGTGGATGTCTATTCCTGCCATCCCCGGGCACCAGAGTTCCTCCTTCCTGATAAAAGGAAGACGGGGACTATCCTCACGGGGGTGGGGTCGGGTCGTAGGGGGCGGGGCGCGCCCCGCTGCGGGCCGCGCGTCGTCGGGCGGCGACAGGTGGCGCGCTGTCCGTCGCGCCGCGTGGTC
>JAJRCY010000051.1 GCA_028678715.1 Methanomicrobiales archaeon
AGGGAAGCCCGTGACCGTGGAATCCCGCCCCACCATCGCCGACGGGATCCGGGTCCGACGGGTGGGGGACCTGGCCTTTCCCGTGCTCCGTGACCTGGTGGACCGCGTTGTCCTGGTGGACGATGGTGCCATCGCGGACGCCATGCTGCTCCTCCTGGAGCGGAAGAAGGTCCTCGCCGAAGGGGCGGGGGCAGCCCCCCTGGCAGCGCTCCTCACGGGAACCGCAGGCGTCGCACCGGGGAGCCTGGTGGTGCTGGTGGTGAGCGGTGGCAACCTGGACATGCCTCTTCTCGAGCGGGTGATCCGGCGGGGGCTGGCCCGGACCGGCCGGGTGCTGCACCTCACCGCCACTATCGATGATGCGCCGGGAGCGCTCGCATCGATACTGGCTGTCATCGGGTCTTCCGGCGGTAACATCCTGCACATCCACCATGGCAGGGGTGACCCCGGTATCGGCGTTACCGCGGTGCGGCTTGACCTGGTGATCGAGACACGGGGGCCGGATCATTCCCGCGACATTGTCGGATGGCTCCGAAAAGCCGGTTACCGGGTGGATGAGAGCGGGGCAGGGTAACGCCCTGGACCGTCGGCATCCCCGGTGCGCGTCGGGATGATCGAGGAAGGAGCAGGAGGGAGGTGGAACCTCCATACGCAGTTGTGCAATTTCCTCTCCGTGTACCTCTCATAAAATATGGTGAAAAACCCGTATTTCCCCCTTAAAACGTTCATAAAGCGCTAATTTCGCTGGCAGGGGCATGTAATAACGGCCGGTGAATCCGGGCGATCTGCTCTCCCGGTGACCCCCAAATCTGGATTGAAAAACTACCCAGAATTGCCATCAACCATTGCTGTAAACCCTATAACATTCCACAAAGCTTTTATCCCCCGAGCACAAAAAATCAATTGTCACCCTAATTTACGAGGTGTACTGATGGGACAGAAAGTTGGAAATGAAAAGATCAAGCGTGAAGCGGGTTACCTGTACTTTGTCGGAAAGGACGGCTACGTATGGGCCGCCCCGATGAAGCACAACAAGGGTGGAAGGAAGAAGAAGGTCGGCAGCGAGAAGATCGCCAAGCAGCCGGGGTTCATGTACTACCTGGGCAAGGACGGCTTCGTTGCCAAGGCCAAGATGAAGAACGCCTGAACCTTTCACCTTTTTCCATTCACAATTTCACGGGGTGCCGGGAGGCGCCCCACGCCTGTTTTTTTGCCGAGGGTATCGTCCCCGTCGGTGCGTTCCTCCCATTCCAAACCCATAAGACCACCGGCTGCACCTGTATCCCCTGAGGGATATGGATGCATGTGCTGATCGCGTACTATTCCTGGCAGGGGCACACGGCGAAGGTGGCCCAGGCCCTTGCTGCCGTTCTGGGGGCCGAGATGGTCAGGATCGAGCCGCTGTCGGAGAGCGGGATCCTCGTCAAGGCCGCAAAGGCGATGCTCGGCCTGAAATCTGCCATCAGGCCGTGCAGGGTGGATCTGGCCGGGGTGGATCACCTGGTCATCGCATCGCCGGTCTGGGCCCAGAAGGTCCCGCCGTACGTGAATGAATACCTCTTTCAGGTGACGGGGGGAGCGGGAAAACCCTTCTCCGTGCTGGTGGAGATGAGGGCTTCCGGGGCCGGATCGGCCACCAGGATCATCCGGACGGCGCTGGAGAAGAAGGGGATGCATTTTGTGGCGTCCGCCTCCACCCTGGAGAATCAGGTGGAGAACGGGACCTTCGGCGACCGGATCACGGCGCTGGCAGAGGCGATCCGGAAGGGGTGACGGCGGGTAGGATTCCCTCCCATCCTGCGGCCATGGACCAGGGGAGATGGGTTCTCGCCGTGAGGAAACTTCGTCCCTGGGAAAACCGGCGGGGGCGGTGAGCCCCCGACATCGTCCCATTGGTAGGAAGCAGTCATGAGAATTGTTCGGAACGAACATTCTCTCCGTCCATCCTATTTCGCTGGCTGATGCGGGAGGGGGCAGGGCCCCCTCCCGGCCCCACCCCCGTGAGGATGGCCAGCTGTTCGGTTGATTCCAAGCGATGGAGCTTCATCCAGGGGAGAACCGATGGGGGGGACGCCCACGCGGCGGGGGGGACCATCAGGTCCCCCCCTTGGAGCGTACCACCAGTCGTCGTCCTCTGAAAAAGCGACCCATTGGGCCTCAATCAGGCGGTTCTATCAAATGGTCGAGATCTGCCTCATCGTTCACGGCGGCGAGACCGGGCAGCCCCACGGGCCGTACCGGCCGGACCCCCACTCCCAGGTGTTGGTCTCCCAGCAGAGCTGCGGTTTCGTGGGGTGGATGGCGCAGAGGTACCGGGAGGGACCGGCCTGGACCAGGAAGGGGCAGGTCTCCCGCACCGTCCCGGTCTCCGGGTCCGTCCAGCCGGTGACAGGGCCAAATGTTTCCAGGTCAGCCCTCTCCAGGTCGGCCGCCGTCCGGAGCCGCCCGGTGCCATCCCGCCCTGCCGCCACGTACCGGAGGATGTCCTTCCGCCCCTGGTCGTGCCACCGCAGCAGGTCCCCGGGCTTTGCCCAGTGGTACCCCCGGTACTGCCGGCAGCACCACCCGCACTGGATGCACTGCATCGTCTCCGGTATCTTGAGCGGCAGGAGGGAAATGCCCTTCGCCCGAAGGGTACCGTATCATGGGTGCATTCCCGGCGGCAGCCGCATAGGCGGAGGCTTCTCTCACAAACGCGGCGAGATCATCCGCCGTCACCACCTTCTCCCAGTCCCTGAGGTAGATCCCTGTCCCGAGCCACCAGGTGTCATCGACCTGCTGGATGTAACTCATCTTGGGTTCCAGGGTCATGTTGCGGGCCGGGTTCAGGTAGTGGAAGAAGATGAACCCGCCCCCGTGCTGCGCGAGGAATATCTCGACCCTGGTATAATTGACCCCGAAGGGATCCCGGAGCCCGGAGAGGTCGGTCCCGATCAGCTGGGGCTGGAAGGGGAGCGCCAGGGTCGTTCCGCGGTAATCGAAGGCGTAGATGTAGCGGTTTCCGCGGACGAACGTGCCGTTCCTGTCGTTGAACTCCCGGATCGCGGCGTCTTTTCCATGCTTCCCGGCATACGCGATCGCCTCGCCGACAAAGGATCTCAGATCCTCCCTCACCAAGGGATCTGCTCCCACCCTCACGATCAGGGAATCCCCCGGTGGCTCATAGATCCCGGACCCGATGAGCCAGTCCCGGTCCACCATCATGACGTAGCTGAGTTTGGGTTTGATCCTGAAGTTGTCTGAGGGATCCGCATAGAGGTAATGGACGAACCCTCCGCCGGATTGCGCGGTCCTGATGATCTCCTGGATGAACGCGGTACCGGCAGCGTCGGTCTGGTTCCACCGGTTCATCCCGATGAGGTCAGGCTGGAAGGGGAGCGCCAGGGTGTTGCCACGGGTGTCGTAGGCGAAGATATAGAGTTCGCCCTCCACAAACCGGCCGGCCGGGTTGTTAAATTCCCGGAGGGCGGCTTCCTTCCCATGGTCGTGGGCATATTCGTAGGCTTTCTCCACGAATGCCACCAGCTGTTCCGGTGGTACGGGGGATCCGGAAACCGGTATCAGGCTGGCAGTCGGCGTCACCCCCGGTTGGGTCTGCGGGGGGGTGCCCGGGGTGGTGCAGCCGGCACCAAGGATCGCTCCCAGCACGAGGGTAATAACGAAGAGGACTGCCTGACTTCTCATGCACAGGGATCACGATATCCAGACATAAAGAGATCGAAAGAGGTTAACGGGAGGAATCTCCGATCAGTATCCGGTAAGGATCGCGGATGAATTGGTGCCCGATATCTCCCGGCAGGACCCCTCCGATGGGGATCACGCGGTCTCCCCTTATGGCGGAACCGGCGTCCGGAGAGTATCATACCGGGGATACCACAGAAAATTCATCTCAGTTTATAGGATCATTTCTATATACTAAAACCAATTATACCAATGTCCATTCTGGACATGGAGTTGAGGCAGCATGAAAATGAGATGGTCAATGGGGATTGCTCTGGCAACCGTGCTGGTGGCAGCCCTTCTGGTTTCCGGTGTGGCGGCGGTTGGTACCGGTAACGGTGCGATCAGCGGGAAGCACTACAACCTGAACCTCATCGGGGTGAAGAAAGCCGACAAGCTCCCCAATGACTTCAACAGCGGGGCACGGATCTTCGTGAACCTTGTCGGGAAGAGCAAGATCTATCTGACCCTGGGGACCACCTTCGACGTCATTGATGCAGATGCCACCGATGGCAGGGCAGAGTTCATGCTTCCGAGACCGGAGAACGAGTATGATCCTGACACCGGAGCGTATGTCGGTCCAGGCGCATATCGGGTATTCATCCGCGAGCTCGGCCAGCCCAGTGACCGGAAGGCGTATCTCAAAACCTGCGCAGAGTACATGGAGAACGGGGAGGTCGTATCCTACTGTTCAACGGGGGATGATATTGTTGTCCTCCAGAGGAAGAAGGGGCAATCGCTTTTCGACGATGTCACCCGCGAGCTGACGACTGTCGTTATTGACGGTGTCCGTGTGGACATCTTCGATGATGAATTTGCGGACTACCTCTGGGAATACGACAACGAAGGGCTGAAGCACGTCCAGCTCAGGTTCTACCTGCTGGATGAAATTGAGGCAGACTAATTTTTTCCTTTTTTCCCCTGAATGGTATTCACACGGGGAATGCGTCCCATTCGACGGACAGAAATCCCGGGACACAAAATACGCCCTGGATGTCCGGTTCGCTCGCCAGAAGAAGTCGGTCGCGATGGGCTCGAGGAGAGTCGAACTCCTGACCTCCGCCGTGTGAAGATCCCTGCCCGTCTATCGAAGGGGTCCGCCCACCCTCGGCCGCCCTGTTACAAAGAAAGGGATGATGAGAGACGACATCCCCGGAAAGATCAGGCGGCGGGGACGGGGACCACCAGGAACGTGGAGTACCCGTCACTGATGTTCCTCGTCACGTGACCCTTGCCCGAGGTATCTTCCAGCAGGACGAGATCCCCGGGCCCGAACCGCCTGACCGTCCCGTCTGTCGTCTCCATCTCCACCGCACCCGACATGAGGGCCAGGAACTGCCGGGTGGGACACGGGTGCAGTTCGCCGATCCAGCCGGGCTCAAACGTATAGAAGCGATACTTTGACGCAGGGCCATCCGCTGAGACGTAGAACGGGGCAGCGGGCGGCGCTGCCTGCGCGAGACCCTGTTCGACCGTGACCGTATCAAAGTGAGATTCACCCTGGATGTCCGAATAAATTCTGTGATACGTCACCAGGGTGAGCGTGGGGGAGACTTTCTTTGCCATGTGGTTTACCTCCGTGCTATCAACGGGCCGGGGGTGTGACCCGACAGGATTACTCACTGAGCAGGGAAGAATAAATGTTCCGACATGCCTTCAGCCAGGGGTGGTCCCGGGTTTTTCCGGTTATTGAAGGAAAGTTGTGCACCCGTTTCAGGGACCTTCACCGCATCCAGGCCGATTCGCATCTTGTCTGGCAAAACCGGGATGGGCTCGAGGAGATTCGAACTCCTGACCTCCGCCGTGTGAAGGCGACGTAACGGGCAGCGTTTCCAAAAGCGAGCCCAGGATAAGCGTTTCTGGAACTCTATTAGGATGGGGGTATTGTGTTAGATGCTACTGTTGGATAGACTGGTCTGCGGGACAGACGGAGTGCGGGGCTATCTGGTTTGTAAGGAAGACCAAGAAGATTCTTCCATCGGAGGTGGCCGGGATGGATGAGAGAAACGCCCGACAGCATTGTCTATGCAGATACATATAAGAGTTACAATGCGTTGGATGTCGGTAGTTTCCACCATCAGCGGATTAATCATTTAACACACTTTGCAAGGTAAGAATCATATTAATGGTATTGAAAATTTTTGGAATCAGGCCAAAAGAGTGCTTAGGAAATATAATGGAATCCACACGGATTCTTCCCCACTGTTTTCGAAAGTGTGAGTTCAGGTTTAATTACGGAACACCAAAGCAACAACTCGAAACGTCGAGGCTGTGGTGTGATATTTAAAACCTTTATCTATACAATCACTGAGTTCATATTCCAGTTATTACACAACTTAGTAAAAAGGAGTTTGTGCATTGGACATCCCACGTATCTTCAACATTACCGAAAGTGCTCACCGCATCCATAACCCGTTCACACCAGAAAAACTCGCCACCCTCGGCGCAGCGTTGCGCCTGGAATCGGGGACTCGTGTGCTCGATCTCGGCAGCGGTTCGGGCGAGATGCTGTGCACCTGGGCACACGATTACGGAATCACCGGCGTCGGCATCGACATGAGCCAGTTATTCACCGAGCAAGCGAAACTACGCGCTGAAGAACTCGGAGTCGCCGATCGTGTCGAGTTCATCCACGGCGACGCTGTCGGCTACGTCGCCGACGAAAAGGTCGATGTGGCAGCCTGTCTCGGTGCCACGTGGATCGGTGGGGGAGTCGTCGGCACCATCAAGCTTCTGGCGAAGAGTCTCCGCTCCGATGGAATCATCCTCATCGGCGAGCCCTACTGGCTGCAGTTACCACCGACGGAAGACGTTGCCAAGGGATGCTTTGCCAATTCTATCTCCGACTTTCTCAT
>JAJRCY010000052.1 GCA_028678715.1 Methanomicrobiales archaeon
ATTTCTCTTTGTAATTACCATTAATTACCATCATAACCATGAAACGGTCGTATAATCTCGATTTAAATCCGTGTGGCCCCCACAAAATCATAAAAGTCAACTTATACTATTTAATTCCTGCAGATCTCTTTACCGCGGGTGCGCCCGGGATCCCTCCCCTTCTGCTTCCCTCCCCCGCGGGGGATCTCCCGCGCTGGGATTCCTTTATGGATCAGGGGGGAGATCGCTGTGGGAGGTGCGGTGCGACATGACGGAATGGTCAGTGCTGATTGGCGGCAGGGCAGGGGAGGGCCTGAACAAGGCTGGCATGATCCTCTGCCACCTGCTCCAGGAGCGGGGGTACCATGTATACCTGTACTACGATTACCCGTCCCTGATACGCGGCGGGCATAACTTCTCCCTCATCCGTGCGGTGGAGCGCCCGGTCTTTGCGCACCGGGACCGGGTGGACTACCTCCTCGCCCTGAATCAGGAGACCGTGGAGCGCCACCGGTGGCGCCTTGCAGAGGGCGGGGTGATCGTCTTTGATGCCTCTGCCGTCCGGGCAGAAGGTGTGGGGCTCCCCCTGCAGACGATCCTCAGGGAAGTGCAGGCCCCCGATATCGCCCGGAATACCGGCATCATTGCCGGCTTCTCCTGTGCCGCGGGCATCCCCTGGGAGACCATGGAGCAGGTGCTGGAGAGGGAGATCCCGCGGGGGATAGAAACCAACCTGGCGGTGGCCCGGAAGGTGTACGGGGCAGGGTGCACCCTCCGGCAGATCCCGGAGCTGCCCCGGGGGCGGAGGCACCCCATCCTCACCGGTAACGAAGCCACCGGGATCGGTCTTTTGGCCGGCGGTCTCTCCAGCTTCATCGCCTACCCCATGACCCCCACCTCCAACCTGCTGCACTTCCTGGCCGAGCACGCGGACCGGTACCGGCTGAAGGTGGTGCACCCCGAGAACGAGATCGCGGTCATGCTGATGGCACTGGGAGCCGCGTACGGGGGGGAACGGGTGGCGGTGGGCACCTCGGGGGGCGGGTTCTGCCTGATGACCGAGGGGCTCTCCCTCGCCGGCATGGCCGAGATCCCGGTGGTCATTGTGCTCGGACAGCGGCCGGGCCCCTCCACCGGCCTCCCCACCTACTCCTGCCAGACCGAGCTCTCCTTTGCCATCTCCGCCGGCCAGGGCGAGTTCCCCCGGCTGGTGGTGGCCCCGGCCAACCCGGCCCAGGCCTGCCGCTGGTCGACCACCGCGCTCAACCTGGCCTGGAGGTACCAGGTCCCGGCCTTTGTGCTGGTGGACAAGAACGTGGCCGAGGGGGCAGCGGACTTTGATCCGGGCGGGGTCCCCGCCGTTGCCCCGAGAGAGTCCGTCCGCTGGGACGGCACAGGGACCTACGGGCGGTATGCGGGTACAGATGACGGTATCTCGCCCTGGCTCTCCCCGCCCTCACCCGGTCAGACCGTGAAGGTGAACAGCTACACCCATGACGAGCTGGGGATCAGCACGGAGGATCCCCTCCTCACCGTGCGGCTTCAGGAGAAGCTGCAGCGGAAGGGGGCCGCCCTCGCCGCAGAGGTCGGGAGGCTGCAGCCGGTTCTCTCCACCGGCCCTGCGGATGCCCGGACTGTCCTCCTGACCTGGGGCTCCTGCACGGATCCCTGCATCGAGGTGGCGGGGGAGCACGGCCTCCGGGTCGTGCAACCGGTGGTGCTCTGGCCGTTCCCGGCGGAAGCCCTCCGGGCAGCCCTCTCGGGAGCGGACCGGGTCGTGGCCGTGGAGCAGAACACCACCGCGCAATTGGCCCGTCTTGCCGCTGCCGAAGGAATTGCGGTCCACGGCCGCATCCTGAAGTACGACGGCAGGCCGTTCTCCCTGGAGGACCTGGAGGCACGGGTGCGGGAGGTGGTGGCATGACCCGGACCACCCTGATCACCGATGCCCGGAACACCTGGTGCCCCGGCTGCGGGAACTTCTCGATCCAGCACGCCCTCAAAGCGGTTCTCCTGGAGATGGTCTCGGAAGGGCTGCCCCTGGAGCAGGTGGTGCTCGTCACCGGCATCGGATGCCATGCCAAGATGGCCGATTACCTGGACGTGAACTCCTTCTACAGCATCCACGGGCGGGTGATGCCGGTGGCCACCGGGATCGCGCTCGCAAACCCCGACCTCACCGTGATCTGCTGTGCAGGGGACGGCGATGCCTACGCCGAAGGGCTGGACCACCTGATCTTTGCCGCGAAGCGCAACATCAACCTCACCGTGATCATCCACAACAACCGGGTCTACGGCCTCACCACCGGCCAGTACACCCCCACGTCACCCCTGGGATTCCGGGGAAGATCCACGCCGCGGGGGACCGTGGAGAAGGCCTTCAACCCCCTGGAGCTGGTGCTGGCCAGCGGGGGCACCTTCCTGGCCCGGGGCTACACCCGGAAGCAGCCGATGGTACGGGCCCTGATCCGGGAGGCGATCCGGCACCGGGGATTCTCCTTCATCGACGTGCTGCAGATCTGCGCCACCTATAACGATCCCCACGAGATGTATGACCGGCTCACCTATTCCCTGGAGGGGCATGACCCCGGGGACTTTGACGCCGCGTGCCGGAAGATCCGGGAATGGGACTACAACCGGGAAGCCCCCATCGCTCTCGGCACGTTCTACTCGGTGGAAGAGCCCTCCTTTGAAGAGCGGTTCCGCCGCACCCCCCAGTCCCCCGCGGAGCGGGAGGCGGCCATCCGCGCCCACCTCGAAGAGACCTGAGGGGCAGGGGAAAAAACGGCCCGCGGGCGGGTTCCGGCCGGGAAATCCCCCACCCCGTGGGCGGATTCCCACCGCTCCTCAATGCATAAATAGGTGGCATCCCTATCTTTCTCCGCTAGTAGAGGCGAACCCCATGATCAAGGACAATGTACGAGACGCGTTGAACGCGCAGATGGTCCGCGAATTCTTCTCCTCCTACCTGTACCTCTCCATGTCGGCACACTTCGAGTCCATCACCCTGAGGGGCTTTGCGGCATGGCTGAAGGTCCAGGCGCAGGAAGAGTTGGCCCACGGCATGAAGTTCTACGAGTACCTGGTGGACCAGGGCGCCCGGGTCACCCTGAAGGCCATCGAGGGACCGAAGACGGAATGGGCATCCCCCCTGGATGCCTTCGAGCACGTGCTGGCCCACGAGCAGAAAGTGACCGCCCACATCCATGACCTGGCCGATCTCGCCGCATCCGAGAAGGACTTTGCCACCTTCAATTTCCTCCAGTGGTTTGTGAACGAGCAGGTGGAGGAGGAGGCCAATGCGGGCGACATCGTCTACAAGCTGAAGCTGGCCAGCGTGGAGAAGGGTGTGGCCCTCCTCCTCATGATGGACCACCACCTGGGCAAGCGCGGCTCCAAGTGATCTGAGGAGAATCCCGGAAGGGCGGCCGGACCCACCGGTCCCCGCCCCCTGTCTCCTGAACGATCCCGGACCTTCCGAGTCTTTCTGATCCCACCCTCCCGCATGGACCTCCCCTCTCTCCTCCTGATTGCCGTCGGCCTGGCCATGGACTGTTTCGCGGTAGCGCTCGTGGCAGGCGTTGCGCAGGGAAAGTCGAGGATACGGAACGCCATCCGCATCGCTCTCGCCTTCGGTTCATTCCAGTCGGGAATGCTCATCCTGGGCTGGTGGGCCGGAACCCTCGTGCTCGGGATCATCGCCCCCTTCGACCACTGGGTGGCCTTCGGCCTTCTCGCCCTCATTGGCGTGAAGATGGTGCGGGAGTCCCGGGAAGAGGAGGAGGCTCCTTCGGACCTCACCCTCGGTACCCTTCTCCTCCTCTCGGTGGCCACGAGCATCGATTCCCTGGCGGTCGGGATCTCCCTCGCGGTCCTTTCCCCTGAGGTACTCGTTCCCGCGGTGATCATCGGTGCCGTCACCTTTGGAATCGCCCTTGCCGGTGCGCTCCTGGGCGGCAGGATCCGTGAAGCATACGGCAGGATGATGGTGATGGCAGGCGGCCTCCTGCTGATCGGCATCGGGGTCCGGATCCTGCTGGAGCACTACGGGTGGATCTGATCCTCCACCCGGATCGCTGGGTATATCGTGCGACGGGCCCAGAAGTACTCTATCTGCCGGACACCCCGGGGGTCGGGGGTAGTGGCTGACCAGGTTGAGGCGAATGACCGACGATCATGCGGCGGAGGCGGAGATGCTCCGCTGGGCCCGGAAGTATGCGAAGGGGAAGGGCTGGATCCTGAATCCTGACAGGGACAAGCTGAAGACCGTGATCCGGGGCCTGGCGAGAAACAGGAAGCGCTTTGGAGAACGGTACTGCCCCTGCAGGATCCGGACCGGGGACGCGGAGAAGGACCGGGCCATCATCTGCCCGTGCGTATACCATGAGGGCGAGGTGGCAAAGGAAGGCCAGTGCCACTGCAAGCTCTACTTCTCCGGGGGGGAAACGCCCCCGAAGACGCACCATTAGCACCGGCCGGGGCAGGGATTCTCCTTCCCGTTGGATTCAATAGGGGGACAACGGCTGATCCCCCATTCCCGCGAGGTGGTGGTGAGCCATGGGTGAGAGTGCCATGGAAAAGAAGAAGGTCCTCTTCCTCTGCAATCGCAATGCGGCCCGGTCCCAGGTGGCGGAGGGGTACCTCCGGGCCCGGTACGGGGACCGGTTCGAGGCGTTCAGCGCCGGAGTGCAGGCGTCCCGCCTCTCTTCCCATGCCGTCCGGGTGATGTCCGAGATAGGCGTTGACATCTCCGGCCACCGGTCCAAGGACCTGACGGAGTTCTTCGGGCAGGAGATGGACATCGTGGTCACGCTCTGCGACAGCGCGGCAAAGGTCTGCCCGGCGTTCCCCTGGACGAAGGCGACCCTGCACCTGAACTTCACCGACCCCGCTTCCTTTACCGGGACGGATGAGGCGGTCCTGGCCGGCTTCCGCACGGTGAGGGACGAGATCACCCGGTGGATTGACCGGACCTTCGGGGACCCGGCCACGGCCCCATGAGGGTGATCCTCCGCCTCGGCGGATCCCTGGCCGGCACCGGCAGCAGGGAACGGGAGGTCACCCTGGGTCCCGGAGCCACCATCAATACGCTCCTTGAGAGCCTTGGCCTGGAGATCCCTCTTCGTCCCCAGGAAAACCGGGACTCTTCCCGCACACGGGACGGTGCCCTCATCACTCTCGTGAACGGCCGGAACATCGAGTACCTGGAGGGTGCCAACACCCTGCTCGCGGAAGGGGACGTGGTCGCCATCTTCCTGGCCAGCGACGGCGGCTGAAGGCGGAGAACGGGAAACCTCCCTCTCTTCCCACGATTCTTCAGTGAAGCTCCAATGACACCAATCCTGGTTCCTCTGAACGCAACGGGAGGGGGCTCTGCCCCCTCCCGGTCCCACCCCCGATGAGGACAGGCTGGTTCATCACTCAGACCCTTTATCATTTATACTATAAATGATAAGTTCACGACGTTATCGGATCGGCACTGCCTCCATTCCTCATGATTCTCGGGAGGGATGGAAGCGAATATCCTCACGGGGGACCGGGACGGGGGGGCTTGCCCCCTCCCGATCCCACCCCCCAGTGGGGAGAGTGTGGGTCATCCTGAAGTATTCCATCCACAGGGATTGTTATCGCAGAATGCCTGGCCTGGTCACCCCTCCCCGGACATGCGCAGGAGATAGGGGGGCCGGGGAGGTGGCCATCACCACCCGGTCTCAGATCACGTATTCCGCATCCAGGCGGGCCAGGTCACCGCGGAACCGGTCCAGGTCCACGTATCCGGCGCCGGTTCCCTGGACCCCGTCAACCTTCCCGGTGGAGGAGTACTGCCAGAAGTCCCAGTCCACGGAGGGTGCGGTGCTGCCCCAGCGGGCGATCCACCGGGTATACTGCCTGTTCTCCGTGGTGAGGAACGACTGGGCCACGGACTGCCTGAGGCGAAGTATGGAGAATCTGTTTCACATGGCTCGTTCTTTCTGATCCGGGAGGGCTTCCTGCAGAGAACCAGGGGAACACAAGTATTCCTGTGTAGATGGCGATGACGAGATAATCGACACCGGTCGGCAGGTTTGTCTGGCCGTCATTATTCTCTCCCCAGCCCATCAGCCCTCCCTGAGATGGTGGAGGAATGGGCCGGAGAAATGCATCACGTCTGCAATCAGACATGATCGATGGGGACCATGAGGTGATCTCATAGCCCCATCTGGAAGCCGTGAACTGCCATTCTCCCGGGGCTCCCTCAATGATCACCGCACCGGTTGCATCGGTGGTGGTATCGAACGGAGTACCTGCTGCATCCGAACCGGTGACGCGGACTCCCTGGAGGAGAGGTCCGGTGCCGGAACCGTCATGGACGGAGAGGGTGAGACGTACCGGCTGTATCGCGGGTCTCCAGGATTCGGGTGGATATGCCCACCCGAGATAGCGCCCCACATTCGGTTCTCCTGTGAACGCATCCATTGAATGTTCAGCAACAATGCCGTATGCATCAACGGTCTGACCATCCCCAAGGTACATCGCTGCATGACCATATGCATTCGAATCCTGTCCTTCGAAGAA
>JAJRCY010000053.1 GCA_028678715.1 Methanomicrobiales archaeon
CCTCTTCGTTCCCATGCTGAAGGAGGAGTGGCGGGTCCACTCCACCATGTTCGGGAGCGTCTCCTTCGCCCTCTTCCCGGTGCTCATCGCCGCCATCACGCTGATGGGCTCGGTCATCCTCCCGTACATGGAGGATGCCATCTCCGGCCGGCTCATCGGGTTTCTCGTCCATGCCATGTTTCTCCTCATGGGGGCCATGGTGGGGGGGTTCGGTCTCCTGGGAAAGGAGGTGATGAACCGCCGGTTCGGCCAGGCAAGCCTGCTGGCCTACTCCTCCCGCACCCTCCCTCTGTCGGACCGGCAGATCTTTGCGGCCTTTGTGACCAAGGACACGGTCTATTACCTTCTCCTCTGGGTGGTCCCGTTCCTGGCAGGTCTGGCCCTGGGCACTCCCCTGTCCGGGCTTCCCCTCTCCTTCGTGGGTCTCGCCACCCTCTCGCTCACTCTCTCCTTTCTCTCGGGCCTGGCCACCATCTTCTTCCTCTCGACGCTGTATGCGCACTCCCTGAAGCTCGTGGCTGCCGTCATCGTAGCCGGGGTGCTTTCGGCCATCCTTCTCACGGGTGTGGGGGGGATGAACCCGCAGTTCCTCTTCCCGCCGTATGCCCTGTTCCGGGGATGGTCACCGGCCCTGTTCCTCCTCTCCCTCGGCATGATCACCATCTTCTCCACCGTCTCCATCCTGTATATGACCGCCGAGTTCCCGGATCGCGAAAAACGGTTCGCCAACCGGTTCGGTCCCCTTTCCGGCCGCCTTGAAGGATTCCGGTACGCCCCCCTCGTGGCCAAGGACATTCTGGACCTCTGGCGGAGCGGGGGCCTTGTCGGGCAGATGCTCTTCTCCTTCCTGCTCCCGATGGGGATCATCTGGTTCACCCTCTCGGTGCTGGGCCGGATCATCCCACCGACCCAGATCCTGATCACCTTTGCGGGAGTCGCAGGGGTCATCGCCGCCACGATGTACACCTGGGTCACCGAGTTCGATACCCTTGGTGCCTACACGTTCCTGCCCCTGGGCACCGCTGATCTGATCCGGAGCAAGTTCGCGAGTTTCCTCCTCCTGCAGCCCCTCACTGCTGCCACGGTGGGAGGGCTCGCTGTCCTCTCAGGGAACCCTGCCGCGGCCCTCCCGGCAGCCGTCCTTGCCCTGTCCGTGGCCGTCTATGCGTGCGGGGTCATGATCTTCCTGACAGGGCTCTGGCCTGCGGTGATGGTATACAGTGTGCGGGTCTTCGCCGCCTCCCTGCTCCTCATCGGGCCGGTGCTCCTCGTCCTCATCGGTATCTCGTCGCTCTCCCTTGCCCACGCCGTCCTGAGCGTGTTCCTCATCCTCCCCGCATTCTTCCTGATCCGGCTCTCGTTCAGGAGATGGGAGACGTGGGAGAAGGCGTTTCTCTAGGCGAATCCCTGCACGGCGCAGGGACCATCACGATGCCTGCTCCGCGGGCATTCCCCGGGGTTCATCCCCTCTCAGGGCGTGAGCCGGGCGACGAGACCCCCACCGCATGTCTCGCCCGGGCCCACCTCCCTCAAGTTTCCCTATCCCTGTGAAAAATCCGACGATCACGGGGGCGTGGTCACATTGCCCGCCGGTGCACCGGGCCGGAGATCCGCGACCTTCTGCCCCGAGGTGCTGGCAGGATGCGCCTCGTCATCGACCCCTTCCTCCCCTTCCTGCACGGAGAGGTCCCAGTCGTCCTCGTCGAACTCCAGCACCCCCTCCCCGCCGCAGACCGGGCACGGGAGCGTCTTCTCATGGACACAGCCCAGGCGCACCCACTCCTCTGCATCGTGGCAATCCTCTGTTCCCGGGATGCAGAAGTGCTGCCGGGCGGACTGGGACGTCATCTTCTGGCAGATCTCGTACTGGAGGTTGGGGATCTCCCCGCTCCCCCTGCACCGCCGGCAGGTCAGGACAATCATCCGGGCACCACCTCCGGAATCTGCGGGAATGGTGAAAAGGTTTATGGGTGGGTGCATGAGTAGAGGCCACGTGGTGAGAGCCATGAAGGATGCCGAACTCAAGGAACTGATAAAGAACATCCCGGCGGCTGCCCTGAAGGATGAGGTGAGGAAGCGGGGGATCAAGATGGGCCGGTGCCCCACCAAGGCGGACTATGCGAAGAGTCTTCCCGAGGATGTGCTCAAAAAGCTCGCAAAGAAGTGAAGGGGATACCCGCAGGGGGATATCTCCCCCGAACCTCTCCTGATCGCCCCCTCCACGTGCCCGCTTCCCCATCGGGGATGGGGGGGCGGCACGTGAAATGGCGATCGGGATGTTCCCCGGTGCACCACCGGGGAGAATCCTCTCAGGAAGCCCGGGCTTTCCGGGGCTTCCCCTTCCACTCCCCTTTCAGCTCCGGGTAATTCCTGAGGATCTTCGACACCGTGGACCGGCTGACGGAGAAGTCCTTGCAGATCCTGCCGATGGTGGTCCCGCTCCTCCTGGCAGAGACCAGGGACCGGATCTGGCTGTCGGTCAGGGCCTTCGGTCTCCCGATTCGCCCTTTTCCAGCCGGTTTCCTTCCCCTTGGACCGGTCCCCTTCTTCGGTGCCCCCTCCCGCATTGTCTCCATGAACGAAAGAAACGACCGGATCGCGTCGCGCCGCAGATCCGGCTCGTCCCGGTACCCGATGAAGTCCCCTTCCGCAAAGTGAACAACCATCCCGTCATCGGTGAGGCGGCGGAGTTCCGCAAAGCCGTCAGGGAAGACCTTCAGGAACTCCCGGAGCGTGAAGAAGATCAGGTGTTCCACTTTCCCCTCGCCTGCGAATTCCCTGAATTCCCGGTAGGTATCCGACGGCTCCCCGGCCGTCATTCCCTCGGTTTCATCGTGGAAGATTCTGGTGATGGAGAAATGGTATTTGCAATAATTCTCCACAATCCCCTTCTGCCGTTGATACTCCTTCTTTTTCCTTGTCCTCAAATAAACGACAGCATTCTTCTTCATGTACAGGGGGGTTGGTTTTCCGATTATTTATGTATTGCGAAGAATGCCTGCAGGGGTGACCCCTGGCAGGAGAGGGGCGGATCAGCGCGGGAAGGCGTTCTGTCGATGTGCAGGAAGTGACACCCGGGAAGGGATGGGGGGTGGGGCTGATGACATGGGGAACGTATCCTCTTGGGTGGCGGGATCGGGAGGGGGCTCTGCCCCCTCCCGTCTCCCTTTCCCGATGAGGATATGCGGATTCCTTCTGTCATCCCTCCCTCCCGACACCATCCCCGCGGATGAGGGAACACCAGGGAATGCTTTCCCCTCGTTTCGGATCGTTTCTCTGGAGGCCGAAACGGGACGTATGGTCTACCGGTGGTGGCCGTATCCTGAGTCTAGCCGTGCCTCTCCAGACTGGTGGAGAAAGAAATGGCCGGAGCCGGTGTTCAGGCTTTCCTGAGGGATCGCCACCGCTCCAGCACCTGGCTTCCCTCCAGGAAGACGAGCCCGTGCCGCCGGGCATAGCGGATGGCATCCTCCTTCCCGAGGGCGAGGCCGGTGCTGTCATCCAGCATCTCGCAGATGGTGACGGCAGGCGTGATCCCTGCGAATTCGGCAAGGGCGATGGAGAGCTCCGTCTGGCCGCAGCGCTTCTCCAGGAGCCCGTCGGCAGCCCTTAATATGGCCACGTGGCCGGGGGTGCGGAAGATGCGGTGGAACTGGATGCCCCCCCCGTTCATCGCATGCTGCACCTGGTCGGCGATGGCGGTGATGGTGAGGGCCCGGTCCCGGTCCGTGATCCCGGTGTAGGTGTCCCGGTGGTTCACCCACAGGGAGAAGGAGGACGTGTTTTTGCGATCGTAGGGGATATCGCCCAGCTGCTCCACCGCGGCATAGGTGCTCATCAGGTCCCGGGCAAAGGGGAGGCCCAGGGACCGTGCGGCCTCCGGGTGGACGGCCGTGCAGATGAGGCCGCCGCCGTCCTTGCGCATCCACATCACGTGGCGGCTGGTCACCGCATCGGCCCGGATGGCGAAGTCGGTCTCCCGTTCCCGGTCGTCGAAATCGTAGAGCAGGATGAACTTCCCTTCCCGGAGGGCCCCGATGGCCTGGTCAATCAATGGCCACCTCCACGGTCACCAGGTCCCCGTCGGAGAGGTTCAGATCCTTCCGGAGCTCCCGGGAAGAGATGACCTCAATGACATCATCCGGGTAATGGGTCCTCCCGGGCACGATGATGGCGCACGGGATCTCCCGGATCCGGCACGGGAGGACCCGGGCATCGCCGAAGGTGCGGTTCTCCTGGACGAAGCCCCGGATCCGGGTCCACTCCAGGCCGTCCACCCTCTTCTTCATGTCCCGGGACGCGGAGGAGAGGCGGAGGTTCAGCGTGCCCGGGAAGGGCTCAAACCCGAGGAGCGTCCGGAACTGGGCCCGGTAGGGTTCCAGGCTCATGTAGTAGCGCCCCTCGCCGAGGCCCGCGATGACCGAGCCGGTGAGGGTGTAGCCGCCGGCCCCCTCCCCGAAGATGCGGAGGTACTCGGCATACTCGCGCCGGAGGACCTCCTCCCCTGCCGCGGTGATGGTAGCGTACTGGCCGTCGGGCCGGATGGCCCGGTCCAGCAGCCGCTGGGCCTCCAGGGCTTTCAACCTGCGGGATGCGGTCTGAGGGGAGAGGGCCAGCGTCTCCCCCAGGGATTGGGAGGAGATCCAGACCGGCCCGCGGCACCCGCCCATCAGGGCGATGGCCTTCAGGCTGTGGAGTTCACCGGGATCAGCCATGCATACCATAATTGAGATGCATACTATTTATGGATTCTCTCCAGAACCCCGGGCCCTCTCCCCGTAACTTCGTGAAATGTCGAACAGCTCTACGGTAATTATTTAAGTGGAACCGTGCAACAGGAAGGGCATGAAGTCTCCCCTCCAGCAGCAGCTGGCAGAGAAGATGGCCGGTGAGATCACCCTCGCGGATTCGCCGGGATTTGCCCTGAAGAAATGGCGGGTACTCTTCGAGATCCCACAGGGGGTGCTCGCCGAGCGGCTGGGGGTCTCCCCCTCTGTCATCAGCGATTACGAGAGCGGGAGGAGGAAGAGCCCGGGCACCGCTGTCGTCGGCAAGATCGTGGATGCGATCCTCTCCATCGACGAGGAGAAGGGCGGGGCCTTTGCGAAGAAATTCGGCACCATGCTCCCCGGGCAGCTGGATGCAGGTGTGATCTTCGACATCCACGAGTACGCGAATCCCGTTCCCCTCGCGGACTTCGCAAAGGTCATCGACGCACAGGTGCTGCACGGATCGCTGGATCAGCAGATCTACGGGTACACGGTGATCCACAGCCTGAACTCGATCCTGCAGCTCACCTCCAACGAGTTCTCCCGTCTCTATGGATGGTCCACGGAGCGGGCTCTCGTGTTCGTGGAGGTCTCCAATGGGAAGTCGCCGATGGTGGCGATCCGGGTGACCCCCTTCAAGCCCCGCTGCGTGGTGCTCCAGGGAATAGCGCCAGACCAGGTCCACCCCCTGGTCCCGATGCTCGCGGAGAAGGACCGGATCACGGTCCTCAGCACGCGGATGGAGGTGGAACCGATCGTGAAAGCACTCAGGAGTGAACCATGGTAGGGATTCTCACGTACGGTGTCTATATCCCCAGGTATCGCATCCAGGTGAAGGAGATCGCCCGGGTCTGGGGCGCGAGCGCGGAGGAGATCACGGGCGGCCTCGGCGTATTCGAGAAGTCGGTCCCGGACATGGACGAGGACACAGCCACCATCGCGGTGGAGGCCGCCCGGTATGCCCTGGCGAGGCGGAAGGTGGACCCGGAGGAGATCGGCGCCGTATACGTGGGGAGCGAATCGCACCCCTATGCCGTGAAGCCGACAGCATGCACGGTGGGGGAGGCCATCGGGGCCACGCCGAACATGACGGCAGCCGACTTCGAGTTTGCCTGCAAGGCAGGGACCGCCGGGATCCAGACGTGCATGGGCCTGGTACAGAGCGGGATCGTCCCTACGGGGCTTGCCATCGGGTCGGATGTGGCCCAGGGGGCCCCCGGCGATGCCCTGGAGTACACCGCCGCGGCGGGGGGTGCGGCATTCCTGATCGGGAACCGGGATCCCATCGCGGTCATCCACCGCACCTGCTCCTTCACCACCGATACCCCGGACTTCTGGCGCCGGGACGGGCAGGATTATCCCCGGCACGGCGGGCGGTTCACCGGGGACCCCGGCTACTTCCGGCACGTGCAGGGGGCTGCGAAGCTCCTCCTCTCGCAGGTGGGGGCGAAGCCGGATGACTACACCTACGCAGTCTTCCACCAGCCCAATGCCAAGTTTCCGCGGAGGGTGGCCCAGCTGCTGGGATTTACGGATGCCCAGATCCAGCCCGGCCTCGTGGTGCCCAGGCTTGGCAACACCTACTCCGGTTCCACCATGATTGGCCTGGCCGCCACGCTGGACGTCGCATCGGCAGGAGACCGGATCTTTGTCACCTCCTTCGGGTCGGGTGCAGGGAGCGACTCCTTTGACATCGAGGTCACCGACGCCATCGAGTCGCCGGACCTCTTTCAACGGGCGGC